>CAJZFF010000156.1 GCA_915069725.1 uncultured Actinomyces sp. | reverse complement strand
GGTGAGGGCTAAACCCATCTCCGGCTTGTGGTTGGTGTCCTTGTAGTTGCGAGCGGGGTGGTCCAGCGCGATGCCCGCCTCATCCTCCAGGGCGCAGCCCTCGGCCGCCTGCGCCTGACTGGGGTGGACCTGGAGGGACAGCGGCTGCTCGGGGGCGATGAGCTTGAGGAGGAAGGGCAGCTGGGGACCGAACCGACGGACGACGTCCTCGCCCAGCAGCCGCTGCGGGTCCGCATCGATGAGATCGGCCAGCGTACGCGGACCAACCGCGAGCCGGGTCGGTCCGCATGGGTGGGAGCCGTACCACTGCTCCGCCCACGGGTGGTTGTCAGGGCGCTCGCCGAGCAGCTCAGGGATGGCTGTCGTCGAGCCCCAGTCGTATGACTGGCGTGCACCGATGAGTCGTTCCATACCAGGCACGCTAACCCATCACCCGCCACGCGCCCGGGACGCCGCCTCGACGGGCATCGACCGACATGAATCGTTATCGACCGCCATCCGCCCTCGTCGCCGCTCTCCACCCCTTCGCCTTCTCTCATCGCCCCTCATCACCGCACAACCGCACGACTGCATGACTGCGAAGGCGCACATGCGCCACACTGAGTGCATGCGAGGAATCATTCTGGCCGGAGGCTCCGGCACGCGACTCAACCCGATCACCCTGGGGACCTCCAAGCAGCTGGTGCCCGTCTACGACAAGCCGATGATCTACTACCCGCTGAGCACCCTCATGCTCGCCGGGATCCAGGACGTCCTCATCATCACCACCCCCCACGACGCCCCCTCCTTCCACCGCCTCCTGGGCGACGGCTCCCAGCTCGGCGTCAACCTGTCCTACACGGTCCAGCAGGAGCCCAACGGCCTGGCCCAGGCCTTCGTCCTGGGCGCCGACTTCATCGGTGACGACAGCGCCGCCCTGGTCCTGGGCGACAACATCTTCTACGGCCCCGGCATGGGCACCCAGCTACGCCGTCACACCAGCCCCGACGGCGGCGTCGTCTACGCCTACCAGGTCGCCGACCCCACGGCCTACGGCGTCGTCGAGTTCGACGAGGACTTCAAGGCCATCTCCATCGAGGAGAAGCCCGCCCATCCCCGCTCCACCTACGCCGTGCCCGGCCTGTACTTCTATGACAACGACGTCGTCGAGATCGCGAGGAACCTCAAGCCCTCCGCCCGCGGCGAGTACGAGATCACCGACGTCAACCGCACCTACCTGGAGGCCGGCAGGCTCACCGTCGAGGTCCTCCCCCGCGGCACCGCCTGGCTCGACACCGGCACCTTCGACTCCCTGGCCGACGCCACCAGCTTCATCCGCACCGTCCAGCACCGTCAGGGCCTCAACATCGGCGCCCCCGAGGAGGTCGCCTGGCGCATGGGCTTCATCGACGACGAGGGCCTGCGCCGGCGCGCCGAGCCCCTGGTGAAGTCCGGGTACGGCGCCTACCTCCTGGGTCTGCTGGACAACCAGCAGTCCTGAGGCTCCTGGCCGGAGGCCTCCGGCCTGCTCCGTTCCTGTCTCATGCACTGTGGGCGGGTGGCACCGAGATACGCCGCCCGCCCACAGTGCTTATGAGTGCTGTGTCGCCTCGTGCTTCTCAGCTGTGCGCGTCAGCATTGCGATGGCGGTTCCCAGTGCCGCAGTGGCGAAGCAGGTCGTGAGGAACCAGACCATCATGGGTGAGACCGGTGCACTCCACCACCACTCGATATGCTTGTTGAGGTCGAGTTCCCACCGTTCCTGAGCACCCTGCACGAATCGCAGCAGCAGCGTATGCAGGGTGATTGTCTGGCACAGCGATATGAAGACGGTGACCCAGACGGCCTGCGGAACTGTGAACCACGCCCCCTCATCCTGATCGACGGCCAGCATGAGGAAGAAGGTGGGCGCCAGCAGCGGGAAGATGTACCGGGCCTGATAGAGCTCGATGGTGTCCATGGCGCCGTTGGCGTAGAACAACGCCGGAAGAAGGACCATCGACCCCGCGATGATCGCCAGAGCGGTCCACTTCCGCCAACCGCCACGGCGCAAGCCGACAGCCACGAAAGCACCGGCCGCCATAATGGTGAGCACGTAGGGGGCGCGAGCCCCCAGAGGAACATCGTGCCACCCCGGGGTCCATGTGTGCCCCCAGAATCCGCCCAGATATTTCGGTGCCGTCTCCAGCCCAACGAGGAGCTTCTCGAAGAACGGCTGCTTATCGGCGGATTTCGCAGGATCAGACGCCTCAAAAACCCTCAGGAAGTATGCGACCTTCGACACCTGGGACGAAGCCATAAAGGTGCCGACCCCGAGGAGGGCCACTCCGGCGAGGGCAGTCAGCCCTATCCATCCCCCTCGTTTCCACGGCACCGCGAAGAGCAGGGCAAGGCCGACGACAAGGAGGAAGAAGGCGGCGTCATATCTCGACGTCAGGCACATCACGGCGCCGATCACTGCGCAGATCACGAGGGCAATACGATGACTCCCCTTCTGCTGCGGGGCCATGAATGTTGCCGCGGAGTATGCCATCAACCCGGAGACGGCCCACGAGCTGGGATTGTTGGAGGCGATGAAGTAGACCCCCATGGGGACCCACGAGGCGACAATCGCGCCAATGAATGGCCGCCTCAACTGCCGCGGCGCGCAGAAGCCGATGGTTCCCAGAAGCGCCACGGCGATGAGCACATTGACGCCTCGCATCACCAGGACCGAGGTCTGCACGTCCTTGCCGACGAAGAGGTGATGGAAGTGGTAGTAGCCAATTGGGTAGGCGCCATTGTCGAAGCGCTTGGACCACACCATATGAGAATCGTCGTACCCGAGCGCACATCCCGCCGACTTATTCGATTGCAGGACGTAGCATCTCATTGACTCGTCCGCCACCGCGATCGGAACCCGGACCACCGGATCGCCGTCGACAACGCTGGTCTGGCAGGAATCGCCCGATGGACGGGGGCACCAGATGCTGCCCAGGTGATAGTTGTCGTCGGGAGACGACTCCACCGGCGAGGACACCGCCCACCCGAGTCCGGTCAGCAGCATCAGGATGAGGAGGAGCCCACCGACCACCGTCGGGCGCCGTGACAGCGCGGCGCCGGTTTCCATACGACTCATGGTCGGCAGTCGTAAGTACTTGGTGAGCTCACGTCTCATGCTGATCTCCGACGAGAAACGGGGGCGAGGGAGTGTAAACCGGTCGGATTCAACCTACAGGAGGCCCTGAAGATAAGCCTCCAGGCGCTCCGTGGAGTCGGCCGGGGTGAAGCCTGCGGCCTTGATCCTCGTGAGGTCCAGGGCTGAGCTCAGCGGCCGGGGCGCGATCCCCTCCTGACCCGCGTAGTACTCCTCAGTGGTGACAGGCGTGACCTCGTCGGGACTGTGGCCGGCGCGCTCGTAGACCCGTTTGGCGACGTCGGCCCATGAGACGATCGGCCCCTCGCCGGAGAGGTTGTAGGTGCCGAACTCGGCGCCCGAGGCGAGAAGGTGGATGATGCCCGCCGCCAGGTCGGAGGCGAAGGTGAGGCGCCCGGTCTGATCGGCCACGACACTCGGCGTGATGCCGCGCTCAGCCAGGGAGAGCATCGTCTTGACGAAGTTCTTGCCGTCACCGACCACCCATGAGGTGCGCACCAGGTAGTGCTGGGGACAGACACTGACGGCGGCGTCCCCGGCAGCCTTGGACTGGCCGTAGACGCCCAGCGGCGAGGGGGTCTCCTCCTCGGTGTGGAGAGCCGTGGCCCCGTCGAAGGTGTACTCGGTGGACAGGTGCACCAGGGTCAGGCCGTGCCGGACGGCCGCTCGGGCCAGGTTGACCGGGCCGACCGTGTTGGCCCGCCAGGACAGCCGGCGTCCCTCGGGAGTCTCGGCCCCGTCCACATTGGTCCAGGCCGCGGCATTGATGATGATGTCGTAGCCCGTCCAGTCCCAGGAGGACATGGCGTCCGCGTCCGAGATATCCACCTCGGGCAGGTCGACGCCGGTGGGTTCGAAGCCCGCCTGTGGCAGCAGGGTCATGAGGGCGCGCCCCAGCTGGCCGTTGGCACCGGTGACGAGAACCCGCCCACGCATCTGCCCTTCTTCGCGCCCGGCACTGGGGAGGGAGGTCCCCTCAGTCTGCACAGGCTTGGTCTCGTTCACTGGCCGTCTCTTCCTTCCCGCGTGCGTCGTATCGCCGACGTCTCACCATGGGTGATAACCCGTCGATGAACACTACACGAGCGCACCGGCCGCATTGGTCGATACCACCAAAGACAAACGGCGTACCGCACTCCCCGGATGGGGGCCTCAGTGCGCCAGGACGGCGCGGTAGGCCTCGACGTGCGCCTTGGCGGAGGCCCTCCAGGTGAACTCGGCAGCCCGCTCGAGGGCGGCGACCCCCAGGGCCCGGCGCCGCTCGGGCTGGGCGTCCAGGACCACGAGACCCCGGGCAATGGCTTGGACGTCCGATCCGCAGTAGGCGACGGCGTCGCCCCCGACCTCCGGCAGGCTCAGCTCGCGGGTGGTGAGCACGGCGGCCCCGCAGGCCATGGCCTCCAGGACCGGCAGGCCGAAGCCCTCACCGATGGAGGGATAGGCCAGGATCTCGCAGCCGGAGAGGAATCCAGGCAGGTCCTCCAGGGGCAGGTAGCCGGGCCGCAAGACGTTCAGGTGCCGGGGCACCTGAGCCAGGGCGGGCTCAATGTCCTCGTCCCACCCGGGTCCGCCGGCCAGAACCAGGGCCGGGGCGTCCTCACAGTCACGGAAGACGTCGATCCAGGCGCGCACCAGGTTGGGGACGTTCTTGCGAGGCTCCAGGGTCCCCAGGAAGCCGATGTAGCGCCGGCCCTCCAGGCCAAGGGAGGCGGCCACACGGGCCCGCTCGGCGTCGTCGACCGGATGGAACACGGAGGTGTCCACACCGTGGTAGGCGACGTGGAAGCGCTCGGGGTCGCCTCCGGCGTACTTGATGGTCTCGTCGCGAGTGGCCTGCGAGGGCACGACGAGTGCGTCGGCCCGCCGCACGGCCCGGCGGATGGCGCTGGTGAAGAACTTCTGCTTGAGGGGCGAGTGCGCCTGCGGGTGGGAGAAGAACGTGGCGTCGTGGAGGGTGACGACCACGGGCACCTGGTGCAGGGCCGGGAAGGTGTAGTGGGGCGAGTGCAGCACGTCGGGGCGGATCCGGTGGATGAGTGCCGGCAGCCCCGTCTGCTCCCAGGCCATCCGGGCGCCGCGCGACTCCATGGACTGCGAGACCGGGAAGAGGTGGGCGCGAGGCACCTTGGCGGAGAAGTGCGCCACATCACGTTGCTGGACGGCCATGGCCAGGTTGACGCCGCAGGCGATGAGCTCGGGCACGAGGTCGTCGACATAGCGCCCCACGCCTCCGAGGTCAGCCGGGATCGCCGTCGCATCGAGAAGAACCTTCATGACGGCAGGCTACCGCGCCTGGCGCGGTCACCCCGTACTCTGAGCCCATGAGCGCAGATCATTCCCGCCCGGCGCACTCCCCGGCCCCTTCCTCCTCCCCCGCCTCCCGCACCACGACCTCCAGGTCCTCCAGCGCCGGCGGGTC
>CAJZFF010000155.1 GCA_915069725.1 uncultured Actinomyces sp. | reverse complement strand
GCTCGCCCCTCCCGCTCCCCACCGACTCTCGGCCCAGGCGCCGCAACCGGCATCCTGATAGAGCCTCACCTCAAGACTTCCGGAGAGTCCGGGTGACCCGGAGGCCTGAGACGACAGCGACCGTCTCACCAGACTCACCAACGGGGCGTCCTGCAACCCAAGAGTCTCGCTGCGGCGCACGCGCCCCTCGTCCTCGTCGACGACGCCGGGCACACTGACCCCGACGACGAGGGCCGCCGCCTCGGACACCTCAGTACTGAGGTCGCCGGCGAGGCCCGCGCACAAGGACTGGATCGCGCTCCCGATCTCCTGGGCCAGCCGGTCGGCGTCTGCGCGGCACTGCCTGGGAACCGGCCGCTCCACGGAGGAGATGACACTCCCCCGGCCATCAGTGACAACCGCGGTGACGGCGTCGGCACTGACATCGACCCCTATGGCGACGGCGCCCTCCCCACGGCGGAGGGGCGCGGCAAGGTCAGCGGGACAACCCATATCTTCTCTGTTCTCGGAGGCGGGATGGCGAGCCCACGGGGCCACCACTCCACACAATGACGTGATTGATGTCGACGACAGTAGCAAGGTTTATATCGCGATGTGTCGCTCTCAAGAGGCAACCGGGGACATCCCTGAACTATGCTGACGTCGGTACACCGACTACCTGCCGCACGGTCACTAGAATACGGCAAGTGGTTGATGCACAAATCAACCGTACATCCCCTCCCACCCCATCCCCCTCTCCGTCCCGCACCACCCCCTTGACCCCCAGGAGGATCGAGATGTCTCGGCATGATCGCCATTCGGCCATCCTCGACATCATCATGGACGAGGGCAGCGTCCATATCGACGACATCATCACGCGGCTGGGGGTCTCGGCGGCCACCGCGCGACGCGACCTCGACCATCTGGCGGACCAGCAGCTGGTCAGCCGCACCCGTGGCGGAGCCATCGCCAACCCCACCTCCACCGAGCCGCCTCTGCGCTACCGCACCTCCAAGATGGCCGACGAGAAGACCCGTATCGCCAAGGCGGCGGCCGCACTGGTGCACCCTGGCGACTCCGTCGGTCTCAACGGCGGCACCACGACCACCGAGGTGGCTCGCGAGATTGCGCTCCTGCCGGACCTGACCGATCCGGACGTGCCGATCACCCTGGTCACCAACGCCGTCAACATCGCCAGCGAGATGGCCGTGCGCCAGTGCGTGCGCGTCGTCGTCACCGGAGGGATCGCGCGAGCCCGGTCCTTCGAGCTCACCGGCCCTCTGGCCTCTCTCATCCTTCCCTCGATCAGTGTGGGCACGCTCTTCCTGGGAGTCGAGGGACTTGATGAGCGGGGCGCCTACGCGCAGCACGACGGGGAGGCGGCCATCAACGCCGCACTGGTCGAGGCCGCCGAGCACGTCGTCATCGTGTGTGACAGCTCCAAGCTCGGCAGCACGGCCTTCGCCCTCATCTGCCCCACCTCCAGGATCGACACGGTCATCACCGACGACGGCGCCTGCGCCGACCAGGTCGAGGCCCTGCGGCGAGCCGGAGTCCAGGTGCAGCTGGTCTAGCATCCGACAAACCTGAGAGCTTTCTCATCCACCCCTAATCGTCATCTTCTTCTGGCCGGTCAGGATCGTTTCAGAACGATCCAGAACCGACACCGGGAGAAGAGAGACGATCATGACGAGCGATCCCCTACGCGTGGCCCTCTACAGCCACGATGCCAAGGGGTTGGGACACCTTCGCCGCAACCTCGCTCTGGCCCACCACCTGGCCCGGGCACTGCCGGGGCTCACCGGCCGTGACGTCACCGGCCTGGTCATCACCGGTCTGGCCCCGGGCCAGGAGTACCGCCTCCCCGATGGCTTCGACTGGCTGGTGCTGCCGGGGATCAAGAAGTCTGGGGGCATCTACCAGCCCCAGCGCCTGCGCATCACCCACGAGGACCTGGGCGAGGTCCGTAGCGCCCTGCTGAACGGCGTCCTAAGCACCTTCGCCCCGGATCTGCTCATCATCGACCGACACGCCTACGGGGTGCACCAGGAGCTGCGCGAGCCCCTGACTCACCTGCGCCGCACTCACCCCTCCGCACGCGTGGTGCTCGGTCTGCGCGAGGTCCTGGACACCCCCGCAACCGTGCAGCGCGAATGGGATGAGCTCGGCGAGGCCGACACGCTGCGCCGGCTCATCGACGAGGTCTGGGTCTACGGGGACGCCGCTGTCCACGACCTGAGCGCCACCGGCGAGGCCCCGCCTGCGCTGGAGGAGCGGATGCACTACACCGGTTACCTCGCCCACGGTCGCGACATCGCCGAGCCCAGGGACGGCTCCGAGGCCTCATCCGCGTTGGCCGGTAACGCCCTGGACCCCGAGCCCTTCATCCTGACGACCGCGGGTGGCGGCTCCGACGGCATCAACCTGCTGCGTGCCGCCGCGCAGGTACGCGTCCCTGACGGCTACCGGCATGTCGTGGTCACCGGCCCCCAGCTCGACGCCGCCCTGTTCCACCAGGTCGCTCAGGCGGCCGGTCCCCGCACCGTGGTCCGCCGGTCCTGGCCCGGCATGAGTCGCCACATCCAGCAGGCCGCAGCGGTCATCGCGATGGCCGGCTACAACACGGTCACCGAGATCCTCGCCTCCGAGACCCCGGCCCTCCTCGTTCCGCGCGAGACGCCTCGTCTGGAGCAGTTCATCCGGGCCTCCGGCCTGAAGAAGGCGGGCGCCGTCGACCTCCTGAGAGTCACGGATCTGAGTGCCGCGGCGCTGGAGAACCGGCTCACCGAGCTGCTGCGTGATCAGGACACCGCCCGCAACCACCTGATGGGGCGACGTCGTCTGCGCCTGGACGGCCTGGCCACGGTCCCCCTGCTGGCCGCCGAGCTCATGGACCACCGACATGACGCTCCTACCACGAGCCCGACCTACCTCACAAGCCACGCCACCAGCCTCACCAGGATGGAGATCCCCGCATGAATCCCCCACTCGACAACCACCAGCCCCACCAGGGCGCCCCCCGTATCGGATACGTCCTCAAGGTCTACCCCCGCTTCTCGGAGACCTTCATCGTCACCGAGATCCTGGCCCGCGAGGCCCAGGGCGAGGACCTGAGCATCTATGCGCTGCGTCCCACAACGGACGCGCGCTTCCACCCCGAGATCGCCCGGGTCGCCGCTCGCGTCAACTGGGTGGGCCGACCGAACCGGGCCATTGACCTATGGAGCCAGCTCACCGACGGCCTGACCCGCCAGGAGGACCGCGAGCGCTTCGCCGCCATCATGCCGGTGCTGGCCGACCTTCCCGGTGACGAGGTGGCTCAGGGCGTGGAGCTGGCACGTCAGGCGCGCAGGGACTCCATCACGCATCTGCACGCGCACTTCGCGTCTCTGGCGGGCCGGGTGGCATGGATCGCCTCGGCCCTGACCGGTATCCCCTACACCGTGACCACCCACGCCAAGGACATCTTCCACGAGTCGGTGAACCCGGTGTGGCTGCGCCGGATCTGCTCCGACGCCCAGCGGGTCATCGCCATCAGTCGTTACAACGAGGACTACCTGGGAACCGTGCTGGCGGGCACGGGGGCCACGGTGTCGCTGCGCTACAACGCCCTGGAGCTGGATCGCTTCTCCTACCGTGCCCCGCAGCCGGTGTCCGCCACGAGGGCAGAGCCGCTGCGGGTGTGCGCCGTGGGTCGCCTGGTGCCCAAGAAGGGCTTCGCCGACCTGGTCGAGGCGGTGAGGATCCTGGTGAGCTCGGGTATCGATATCGAGGTGGAGCTGGCCGGTGACGGCGATGAGCGTGAGCGCCTGACCGAGCAGATCGAGCGCCTGGGACTGGCCGACAGGATCCATCTGCTGGGTCCGCTCACGCAGGCGGAGGTGCGCGATCTGCTGGCGCGCTCGGACGTGTTCGCGGCGCCCTGCATCGAGGCCGCCGACGGCAATATCGATGGTCTGCCCACGGTGGTCCTGGAGGCGATGGCCTGCGGGACGCCGGTGGTGGCCACGGCGGTGTCGGGACTTCCGGAGGTGGTTCACGACGGCGTCACCGGGATTCTTCTTCCCCCGGGTGACCCGGCCTCGCTGGCCGCGGCCCTGCGCGGGATCGCACAGGGTGAGGTGGACACCATCGCGCTGTCGCGCGGTGCGCGGGCACTGATTGAGGAGCAGTTCGACTCCCGGGCCCAGGCCGCGGTGCTGGCCGCCTGGCAGTCGGGTCCCGTCCCCGCTGCCGGCATGCACCTGGCCGATCAGGGAGGAGCCGCCTGATGCGCATCGCCTACATCTGCTGCGACCCGGGCATCCCGGTGTTCGGGACCAAGGGCGCCTCGGTGCACATTCAGGAGGTCGTTCGCGAGCTGCGGGCCGCCGGCCACGAGGTGGTGCTTTACGCCCTGCGCTCAGGCGAGCACGTGCCCGCCGACCTGGCCGATCTCGAGCTGCACCTGGAGACGGTCGCCGACGTCACCCCCGCTGAGCGGGAGCAGGAGCAGGTGCGTGCCGCCCAGAGGATCGCCTCGCGGGTGATCGCCGACGGCGCCGACCTGGTCTACGAGCGCTACTCCCTGTTCTCCACGGCTCTGGCCGACATCACTGCAGCCACCGGGGTGCCGGGGATCCTGGAGGTCAACGCTCCGCTGATTGACGAGCAGCGTCGTCACCGCTCGCTGGTGGACGCCTCCGGCGCCGAGCAGGCGCTGCGCCGTCAGGTCGGGGCGGCCCGGGTCACGGTGTGCGTCTCGGACCCGGTGGCCGACTGGGTGCGTCGTCGCACCGCCGACCTGTCCGATACCGGTGCGGACGCGGACGATGTCGCCAACAGGATCCACACGGTTCCCAACGGTGTGAGTGTGCGCCGTATCCAGCCTCAGCCGGCTGACCCCGAGCGGGTGGTCGTCACCTTCGTGGGGACGCTCAAGCCCTGGCACGGGGTGGCCGACCTCATCACGGCGGCGGCTCTGGCGCGTCAGCGGTGGAGCCTGCGGATCATTGGCGACGGCCCTGAGATGGAGACGCTCCGGGCGCAGGCCGAACGCCTGGGGGTGGAGGCGGACTTCCGTGGGGCGGTCGCCCCGGAGGAGATCCCCACTCACATGGCGGGTTCGGCGATCGGGGTGGCCCCTTATCCGGATCTGGGGGGCCTGGAGCAGCAGTACTTCTCCCCCATGAAGGTCTTGGAGTACCTGGCCGCGGGGCTGGCGGTCGTGGCCTCCGACGTCGGTCAGATCCCCCAGCTGCTTGGGGAGGGATCGCAGCGCCACGGCGTGCTCGTGGCGCCCTCGGACCCCACGGCGCTGGCCGCGGCCCTGGATGATCTGGCGGCCTCCCCCCAGCGGCGGGCCCGGATGGGGCGAGACGGTCGTCTTCTGGCTGAGGAGCGCCACTCCTGGAATCGGGTCGTCACCCGGATTCTGGGGCTGGCCGGCGTCGCTGAGGGTGGTGGGCGGTAATGGCTCCGCTTCCTCGTCGTCACGGGCGCAGCCGTGTGCGTCAGTCCCCCATGCGGCAGACTCTGCGGCTGGTGGGCCCTGATGCCGCACCCCAGTGGCGCCTC
>CAJZFF010000154.1 GCA_915069725.1 uncultured Actinomyces sp. | reverse complement strand
CCCCGCCGCTTCGAGACGATCCTGGACGAGATCCGCGGCTTCTTCGAGGTGCACCGCTCCCTGGGCTCCGCCCCGGGCGGTATCCACGTCGAGCTCACTGGCGACGACGTCACCGAGGTCCTCGGCGGCGGCGAGCACATTGACGAGGCCGGCCTGGCCGAGCACTACGAGACCCTCGTCGACCCGCGGCTCAACCACCAGCAGTCCCTCGAGGTCGCCTTCGAGATCGCCGAGATGCTCAAGGGTTGAGAACACTCGCTGAGCGCCCGCCTGCAGAGCAGGCGAAACGTGGCCCGGTCCGCCTCGGCGGAACCGGGCCACAGCCGTCAGAAGATGTTGATGGTGACCTTGGAGTCCGGCTTGACGCTGGAGCCCGGCGCAGGGTCAGTGGAGCGCACCGTCCCGAAGGGACCACCCAGGCGCTTATTGACCTCCACCTTGAGCCCGGCGTCCTCCAGGACCTTCTTGGCCTCGTCCTGGCTCTTACCGGTCACATCCGGCACCGTCACCTTCTCGGGCCCCTTGGAGACCGTCAGGTCCACCGAGTCGCCCTTGTAGTAGCCCGAGGCCCCGGCGATGGGGGAGGAGGAGATGACGTTCCCCTTGGCCACGGAGTCGGAGTAGCCCTTGCTGACCTTGCCCTTCTTCAGCCCGGCGTCCTCCAGGACCTTCTTGGCCTCGTCCTCGCTCATACCGGTCACGTCGGGGATCGTGGCCGGCTCCTTGCCCTTGGAGACCACGAGCGAGACCTTCTCGGTGTGCTTGATGACCTTGCCGGCCTTGGGGTCGCAGGAGATGACCTTGCCCGACTCCACGCTGGCGGAGTACTCCTCCGTGACGTCCCCCAGGGTCAGGCCGGCCGCCGTGATCGCGGCTGTGGCCTGGTCCTTGGTCTTCCTGACGACGTCGGGAACGGTCTTGGTCTCCACGCCTCGGGAGACGGTGGCGGTGACGGCCTGGCCGAGCCCCACCTTTTGGCCCGCCTTCGGCTGGCAGGAGACGATGCTGCCCGCGGGGACCGTGTCGGAGTAGACGCGTTCGGGCGTGCCCCAGTCGAGTCCCTGCTTCTCCAGGGCGAGCTGCGCCTGGTCCTCAGACATGCCGACGATATTCGGCACGGAGACTCTTCTACCGGGACCGGCCGTCAGGTACCAGGTGGCGCTCGCACCGGTTCCGGCGACGGCCAGCAGCCCGATGACGAGTGCACGCCGGCGACTGAAGCCGCCGTTGCCCTTCTTCGAGGTGGGGACGGCAGTGGTCTTCTGCGCGTCGGCCGCCAGGGCCTTGCGGGAGAGCGCACGTGTTCTCCCCTTGGAATCCGGGCCTATGGAGCCAATGGGCAGGGAGACGGTGCGCATCCCGGCGTGCGACGAGGCATCCTCGGCGGAAGTATCGTCGGCGTCGTCCTGGGGCTCATTGTCGATGGCGGAGCGGGCGGCCTGAGCATTGGCCGTCATGACCTGCTGGGTCCGGATGGAACCGGTCCCGCCCCCGCGGCGCACGGAGAGCTCGGAGTCGGTGAGCTCGTCGACGACGTTGCGCAGCAGCGCCAGCGCCTCGTCGGCGTCGGCCGGGCGCTCCTGCGGCTCACGGCGCGTCATGGTGGCCACGAGCTCATCGACGTCGGCCGGCATCTCGGGCACCAGCTTGGAGGGCAGGGGCACGTCCTCGTGGACGTTGCGGAAGGCGATCTGAATGGGGGAGTCCGCGGTGAAGGGCTGCTGGCCGGTGAGGAGCTCGTAGAGGACCACCCCGGCGGAGAAGACATCGGCGCGAGAGGTGGAGTCCCCGGAGGTGATGAGCTCAGGTGCCAGGTAGGCGACCGTGCCCAGCACGTTGCCCGTCGTCGTCTGCGTCACCTCCGTGACCGCCCGGGCCAGGCCGAAGTCGGCCACCTTGGCCACCGAGCCGTCCGAGGGCAGCAGCACGTTCTCCGGCTTGATGTCGCGGTGGACCAGGCCGGCCCGGTGGGCCGCGCCGAGCGGACGCAACAGCTGGGCCACCAGCCCCAGGGCCTCCTTGACCGACAGCGGTCCGGCCGCAATGAGGTCTCGCAGCGTGGGCCCCTCGACGTACTCCATGACAAGGTAGGCCACCCCATCCAGGCTGCCCTGGTCGAAGACGGCCACCACGCCCGGGTTGGACAGGCGTGCAGCGGCCCGAGCCTCACGGCGGAAGCGCGAGACGAAGTCGGGGGAGTCGGCCAGGTGGGCGTGCATGAGCTTGAGCGCCACGGTCCGGTCCAGGCGACGGTCATGAGCGCGGTAGACGGTGGCCATCCCGCCACGCGCTAGGCGGTCGACGATCTCGTAGCGAGAGTCGACCAACCGACCAATGAGGGGATCTGTGACCACGCCGCGATTCTACGATGCCGGTGGGGTGGTCACAGCCGCCGGCCGGATCAGGCGGGTAGTACTGCCCACCTGGCGGGGCGCCCCGTTTCCCGCGCCGGATCAGGAGACTCGGTGCGTCAGCAGGTCCGCCAGCACTGCCAGGTCCTCCAGGGATGCGGTGCTCACCACGCCCTCGTCCCCGAGGCGCTCCAGCGCCCGGTTCCCGGCCTCGCGGTGCGCGGCGATGATCTCCTCGTGGGCGGCGCGCGCGCCGCAGTCCTCAATGAGCGCGGCGACCTCGCCGATCTTCTCCTCCGTGGCCTCAGGATTGGCCAGGACGCTGCCGAGCAGCTGTCGGCCAGCCTCGTCGCATCGCCCCCAGGTCAGGGCCAGCAGCACTGTGCGCTTGCCCTCGCGAAGATCGTCGCCGGCCGGCTTGCCAGTGGCCTGCGGCGAACCGAAGACCCCCAGCTCGTCGTCGCGCAGCTGGAAGGCGATACCGACGTCCTCGCCGAAGGCGGCCAGGTGCTCGGCGGTGGTCCCGCTCGGGTCCAGGCCGGCCAGGAGGGCGCCGATGAGTAGCGGGTGGCGCACCGAGTAGCGGGCCGACTTGTGCCGCACGACCGACAGGGCATCGCCCTGCATGAGCCTGGCTGCGGCGCCCGGCTCCTGGTCCCAGGGCAGGGGCAGGTTCTCGCTGCGCACGTCGAGGAACTGGCCCAGGGCCACCTCGGTGGTCATGGCGTCGAAAGCCGTCCGGGCGTACTGGACCGCTCTGCTTCCGTTCTCACAGGAGACGCGCGACTGCGACAGCGCACTCATCTCCTCGCCGGCCAGGGACAGCAGGAGATCGCCGAGCAGGATGGCGCCATTGGCCCCGAAGGTCTGCGGGCGCCCCAGCCAGCCCCGGGCCTCGTGGTCCCGGGCGAAGACCCGGTGCGCCGCGGGCAGGCCCCGGCGCGTGTCGGCGCCGTCCATGAGGTCGTCGTGGACCAGGGCACTGGCCTGGTAGAGCTCCAGCGCCGCACCCAGGTGGACGGCGTCGGAACCGGTCAGGCACTCGGATCGCTGCTCCTGGGCGCTCAGGATCGCGCAGCCGACGGCCCCCAGGACGGCACGCATGCGCTTGCCCCCACTCAGGACGCTCCCGGCGGCATCGAGCAGCTCCGGGGCGGCCTGGCCCAGGTCCTCCCAGCGCCGGCGGCAGTCCTCCAGGACCTGGGTCAGACGGTGCTCGACGACGGGACGGACACGGCCCAGGGCCGCAGGCAGCGCACTCATGACCGCCAGAGTAGTCCCAGCTCAGACGTCAGGAGGGCCGGCGACGCTCCCGACGGCAGGTTTGCCGCGGCGCGACGCCGAGTGCGGACAAGGTGAGGGCATACTAAGTCGCCCGTGCGGTGATCCTGGGGAATAAACGCTACAATTCTGGGGTTGTCTGCTGTGCCGGAGCGGGTTCCCATACCCCGTCACCGGCTGTCCGCCCGCCCACGCGAAAGGAACTCCGTGGCTTCTTCCACAGTGACGCGCTCCAGCACCGAGCTCACTGACGACGTCGACGAGACCCCGCTCGACGACGAGGACTTCGACCTCGACGACGAAGGAGACGACGACGCTGACTATGACGACGAGGACTACGACGACTCTGACGACGACGAGGACTCCTCCGACGAGGACGAGGAGCAGGACGACGACTCCGAGGCGCAGGCCGTCCGGGAGGATGACGGCCCGGCCCCCGAGCTGCGTGACTACTACCTGGACGTGAGCCTGGAGGACAACGGCGACGGCTCCAAGCGCAGCCCCTTCAACAACCCCGCCTCTCTCAAGGGGGTACGCCTGGCCCCGGGGGCGACTCTCTTCGTGCGCTCGCGCACGATCGTGGAGAACCTGGAGATCGCCGGCCACGGCACCCTGGAGGAGCCCATCACGCTGGCCCCCTACGGCCACGGACCGGTGCCCCGCTTCGTCATCGGCGACTCCGCCCCCATGGTGGCGCGCGACTACCTGGCTCAGAACGGCTACATCTTCCGCGGATGGGTCATCAAGGGCATCAAGATGCAGCCCTCCATCGCGGCCCTGACCGGTGAGCTCGAGCGCATGCGCCGGGAGGAGGCGGAGAAGGCCGCCTCCAAGAAGTCCGGCAAGCGCGGCAAGTCCCAGGACAAGGACGGCTCCTTCACCGTCTCCGACTCCGACGAGGGCGACGAGCCCGCCCAGCGGGTCGTCACCGCCGGCGCCACCGCGGACCCGGTCAAGGACTACCTCAAGCAGATCGGTAAGGTCGCGCTGCTGAACGCCGAGCAGGAGGTCGAGCTCGCCAAGCGCATCGAGGCCGGCCTTTACGCCGAGCACCGCCTGGCCGAGGAGGGCAACGACCTGCCGGCCAAGCTGCGTCGCGAGCTGCACTGGGTGGCCCAGGACGGCCAGAGGGCCAAGAACCACCTGCTGGAGGCCAACCTGCGACTGGTGGTCTCCCTGGCCAAGCGCTACACGGGCCGCGGCATGCTCTTCCTGGACCTCATCCAGGAGGGCAACCTGGGCCTCATCCGCGCCGTGGAGAAGTTCGACTACACCAAGGGCTTCAAGTTCTCCACCTACGCCACCTGGTGGATTCGCCAGGCCATCACCCGCGCGATGGCGGACCAGGCCCGCACCATCCGCATCCCGGTGCACATGGTCGAGGTCATCAACAAGCTCGCCCGCGTGCAGCGCCAGATGCTCCAGGACCTGGGACGTGAGCCCACCCCGGAGGAGCTGGCCGTCGAGCTGGACATGACCCCGGAGAAGGTCGTCGAGGTCCAGAAGTACGGCCGCGAGCCGATCTCCCTGCACACCCCCCTGGGTGAAGACGGGGACTCCGAGTTCGGCGACCTCATTGAGGACTCCGAGGCCGTGGTCCCGGCCGACGCGGTGAGCTTCACCCTTCTGCAGGAGCAGCTCCACGCCGTGCTCGACACCCTCTCCGAGCGCGAGGCCGGCGTGGTCTCCATGCGCTTCGGTCTGACCGATGGCCAGCCCAAGACCCTCGATGAGATCGGCAAGGTCTACGGGGTCACCCGCGAGCGCATCCGCCAGATCGAGTCCAAGACCATGTCCAAGCTGCGCCACCCCTCGCGCAGCCAGGTCCTGCGCGACTACCTGGACTGAGCGGACTGCCTCTGACGAAGGGCACTCCCGGCTCCTGCGTGTCAACGGCGTCGGCCCCGAAACCTATGAGGTTCC
>CAJZFF010000153.1 GCA_915069725.1 uncultured Actinomyces sp. | reverse complement strand
CCCGCCGGCAAGCACGGCGAGGCGGTCGCAGAAGCGGGCCGCCAGGTTGAGGTCGTGCAGGGCGACGACGGCGAGGCGCCCGGTGTCCCGGTGGCAGATCCGGCGCACGTGGGAGAGCACCGAGACCTGGCGGCGCAGGTCGAGGGCGGAGGTGGGCTCGTCGAGCAGGATGAGTCCGGGCTCGCGCACGAGCGTCTGGGCCAGGGCGACGAGCTGGCGCTGCCCACCGGAGAGCTGGCCCAGCGGGCGGTCGGCCAGCTCGGCCACCCCGAGCTCGTCCAGGGCGCTCCAGGCCAGGTCGATGTCGGCCCGGCTCGTGTGCCAGGTCATGCCGCGCCGCGAGGCGGTGAGCACCGACTCCAGGGCGGTCAGGGCGGCGTCGCCGGGCAGGCCCTGCGGCATGTAGCCGATCATGCCGCGCAGGTCCCGCCCTCTGCGGTCCTCGAAGGTCACCTCCCCCAGGTAGCGGCGCAGCTGGGCCACGCAGGTGACGAGCGTCGACTTGCCGGCGCCGTTGGGGCCGAGCAGTCCCACCATCTGCCCCGTCTCCCAGGTGGCGTCGACCCCTTTGAGGACGGCCCGCCGGCCGTAGGAGAAGGTGAGATCGTCCAGTACCAGGCTCATGATCCGCTCCTGACCGCCGAGCGCTGGCGTCCGAAGATGATGGTGAGGAACACCGGCACACCCACCAGGGCGGTCAGGATGCCGACGGGCACGGCGACACCCGGCACGATGACCTGGCTGGCGGCGTGGGCGGCGGTCAGCAGGGTGGCGCCGCACAGGATGGAGGCGGGCACGAGGAAGCGCTGGTCCTCCCCCACCAGGCCGCGGGCCATGTGCGGCCCCACGAGCCCCACGAATCCGATGATCCCCACGAAGGCCACCGACAGGGCGGCCAGCAGGGAGACGCCGACCAGGGTCCACGCGCGCAGGCGCGCCACGTTGATGCCCATGGCCGCGGCGCGCGCCTCCCCCAGGGTGATGGCGGTCAGCCGCCAGCCGTTGACCCAGAAGACGGGCGTGGCCACGAGCAGGGCCGCCGAGACAGTGCCCACGGCCGGCCAGGTGGCGCGCATGAGGGAACCCATCGACCAGAAGACGATCTGCTGGAGGCTCTCGGTGGAGGCCCGGTACTGCACGAGCGCCAGGAGCGCCTGGCAACTGAAGACCAGGGCGATGCCCAGCAGGATCGTCATCTCCTTGGTCACCGACGGCAGCCTGGAGACCATCGCGATGGTGAGGGAGGCCGCCAGCCCCGCCGTCATCGCCACGATCGGCAGGGTGGCGCCGGTGGCCACCGGCAGCACGAGGCCCGTGACGATGGCCAGCGCCGCCCCCAGGGCCGAGGCCGCCGAGATGCCCAGGGTGAAGGGCTCGGCCAGCGGGTTGTCGAGGATCGTCTGCATCTGCACGCCGGCCAGGGACAGTGCCCCGCCGACCAGGACCGCGAGCAGCGCCGGCGGCAGACGCAGGTTGATGACGATGTTGGCGACCCACGGGTCGTAGTCGGCGTCGAAGAGGGCTCCGAGCACCTGGGCCGGGCTGAACCCCAGGGGCCCCACCATGAGGGCCACGAGGAAGACGGCCAGGAGCAGCGTGGCCAGCCCCAGGAGCATCGCGACTCGCCGCGCGGTTCGACGGCGGTAGGAGGCGTAGGCCGACGCCGCCGTGTCCGTGGGTGTATCGGCCGGCCCGTCGGCCTTCGTCGTCGACGCCGCACCGTCCGGTACCCGGCCGGTATCGGACTGGTGCGCTGCGACGTCGTCGGAAGGTCCCTTGGTCGTGGGCGCTCCCATCAGATGGCGGCGAAGAAGACGCCCTCGGCCTTCCAGGGCATGTGCTGCTCGTGGAAGTCCTTCCAGACCTTGGCGGGGTCAATGTCGGAGAAGGCCTCGGGGTTCTGCCACTTGGCGAAGGTGAGGTAGGCGATGAAGTTGTAGGGGGCGTCGTAGAACTGGTGGTAGATGCCGTAGACGTGCCGGTCGGTGAAGGCCTGGATCTGGTCGTAGCCGGGCTGATTCTTCAGCTGCTCCAGGCTGGCCTTGGCGGAGGCCTCGTCGGCCTTGTAGCCGAGGTGGACGTAGCTGGTCTGGGCGGTGTCCTTGATCTTCTGCTGCTGCCACTCGCCGCCGGTGGCGATGATGTTCTTGGGGTTGGAGGCGATGACCTGCTCGGGGGTGAGCACGCCCTCCTCCCCGGACAGGAGGCTGTTGGCGATGTTGGTGCCGCCGGTGGCGGTGACGATCGCACCGAGGTTCGCGGTGGAGTAGGTGGAGCCGGGGTCGTTGACGCCCGGGCCGCGCCACAGGAAGGTGGTGGGCTTTGAGCTCAGGGACTTCGCCTTCTCCACGATGGGGTCGACCTGCTTCTTGTAGAAGCTGACGAAGGTCTCGGCCTCCTTGCGCTTGTCGAAGACGGCGCCCATGAGGGTGACCGAGGGGACGGTGTTCTTCACCGGGTCGCGGCGGAAGTCGGTGACGACGTAGGTGATCTTCTGGCCGTCCAGCTTCTCGAGGTAGCCCTTCTCCTTGGCGGAGTTGTAGGCGTCCAGGGTCAGGATGAAGACGTCGGGCTTGTGGCTCACCAGGGTCTCGATGGGCAGGCCGTCCTTGGCGATGTTGCCGATCTTCGGCAGGTCGGCGGCCTTGGGGGCCACGGAGAGGATCTTCTCGTAGAAGTCGGGGGCGGCCTTCTGAAGGTCCTCGCCCCAGGCGACCACCTTGTCGATGGGGTTGGTCTTGTTGAGGAAGGCCAGGGAGTAGACGTGGCGGGACTCGCTCAGGACGATCCTCTTGGGCTGGGCACTGAAGGTGACCTTGCGGCCGACGACGTCGGTGACCTCGAAGCCGCCGCCGGAGGCGCCCGCCGAGGCGCCGGCGCTGGAACCCTTGCCGGCGCGGGAGGCGACTCCGCAGCTGGCGAGGACGGCGGTCAGTGGGAGGGCCATGAGCAGGGTACGACGGCGCATAAGAGTCCTTCGGTGAGGCGAGGGCGAACACGAAGCACCTAGGACCTTAGGGCAACCTCAGTTAATTTGCCAAGTTATCCGACCTGATTTTAGTAAGGTCATACAAATTTTACGGGAGGTATGTAGAGGTTGACACAGGGGCGCCACTCTCGACGAGTCGACGCAGGCCCTACGAGGCGGTTACGGCGCGAGCGCATGGACGACCATGACGGCGAGCAGCGCCGCAGCCGGCGGGAGGTACTTGCGTGGGTGACGCATGACGTCACGTTCGGACTTCCAGCCCGTCAGCGGGCGGTAGACCTCCAGGAGGACCGCCGTCGACGCCCCGGCAAGCGAGACCACCACTCCGGCTGCAACCACCTCCGCAAGACCGCCTCCCAGCCAAACGATCAGTGCACCCACCAGACAGTTGGACATCATGTACAACAGTGTGAGGTCTCGGGCATAAGCGACGAGGACCCGCCTCGATCCGGGGGCGGCCATCACCACGGTGCGAGTGCTGAGGTAGCGGGAGAAGTAGGCGTTCAGTGGCGTGTTGACGACAACGAAGGCCATGGGCAATGGGATCGTCAGACCGCGGCGGGCCATGGTGTAGGTGAAGAAGAGGCCGACGACGAGCATCATGAAAGTGTTGACTTGCGTGGTGCGCACGGTGGCCAGCTCACCGAGGACCAGGCTGCGACGGCTACGGACGGTTCCCACCTGCGTTCGGCGCACCCGCAACCCATCGGTGCAGCCGAGCATCGCCACGACGCAGACGGCAAAGAGGAGGGCCGAGGCCGCAGGCGCGAGCCACCAGAGGAGCGTTCCGACGGCGAGGGCCCCACCGGCTGCCCAGCGCAGCCCGATCCGGTCCCCCGCCCACAGAGTCAGCCCCAGCGACGAGGCTCCGAGCCCGACGACGACCATCTCCACCGCCGTCGTTGCGGCAATACCCGCCTCAGAACTTGGGCCAGCCCTCCCGCCGTCGGCCAGCGTGATGAACAGGGTGATGGGCACAACCGCCTCCAGCAGGATGACGGCGCCGGCCACGAGGCAGGTGGCTCGGGCGAGCTCATCGCGTCGGAGCGGGAAACGGGCCAGGTCGTCCCAGCGGCCGGAGCCGATCCAGGCCGAGGCGATGGTGGCCGACAGGCCAACGGGGGCCAGGACCAGTCCGGCGACAGCGATGCGCGGGTTGACGCGGAGGTCGGTCGACGTCCCGAACCAGGCGGCCAGGGCGCACAGGATGACGGCGCTCAAGACGGCCTGACGCCCCAGGAACTGCCCGATCACCGCCTTCAGGGCGGCCCGGCTAACTGACCAGCGCCGCCACGGCATCGGAGTCCTCAGGGGTGGAGAAGGGGCCGGTCATCCGGCCGGCGGAGAGCACGTAGAGGCGCCGGGTGCAGCGGGTGAAGGACTCGGCGATGTGGGAGCTGAGCAGGACCGAGCGGCCGGACGCGACAGCGTCGTTGATGCAGCGGTAGAGGAACTCGGTGGCGGCGAAGTCGAGAAAGTCGACCGGCTCGTCCAGGAAGAGGAGGGGCGGGGTCAGGTAGAAGGCGGCGATGAGGTTGGCCTTCTTCCGTGAGCCGCTGGAGAGCCGGGAGAAGGAGGTGGTCCGGTAGCGGCCGTAGTCGAAGCCCTCGATCAGCTCCTCGAGGCGGCCACGGTCCGGGCGCAGGCGATAGGCGTGCTCGAGGAAGCCGATGAAGGCCTCCAGGTTCCAGGTGGGGAAGGAGGAGTCGTCGGCGAGGCTGAGGTAGCGGGCGGCCTTGAATCGCTCGTCGCCCGGGCGCACCTCCCGCCCCCGATAGCGCAGCACATCGAAGCGCGCTCCACGGTGGACGTCGCACAAGGAGGTGAGCATCGTGGTCTTGCCGGCGCCGTTAAGACCGATGAGCCCCACGGCCTCGCCGGCCTCGAGGACGAAGGAGACGTCGGTGAGAACCGGTCGGTCTCGCTCGTACCAGGCGGACAGGCCCTCAACCTCGAGGAGGAGGGCCGGGGCATCACCGACGGCGCTCATGAGCTCGGGGGCGTGCGGTCGTCTCGACCACGGCCTCGACCGTCGGAGGATGAACGGGCCAGCTGGATCAAGAAGAGCGCGGCAACAGCAATGGCGATGACCATGGCCGAGGTGTCTCCCCGCCGGAAGGAGACGACGGCCACCATCACGTTGAGCACCACAACCGCAATGCGGATGATGCGCAGAGTCCGTTCCGACAATACGACCGCCTCCTTTGTCGCAGATTCTCACGGCGGGCACCATCTACGGGCACCAGCTACCCGCTCTCCCTTCACTGTAGGCCCAGGTCAGGCCCCTTGAAAGGAATTCAGGGACCATCTGCGCGCAGGACTCTCACCCTCCGGGAGTATTGACACCTGACGCACCGGCATTCTCAGCGTCGTTCCGCCCGCCGCGACTTCACAGGAGACCCACAAGGTCAACCTACGCCTGGCATACGCGGGGCCGACACGGTTGAGTCATGCACAGCTCCGACACTCTCAACCCGCCCGAGTCCCACCAGTCCGGCCAGGACCACGACTCCGGCCGGCGCGACCGCTCCTCGACGTCCCGTAAGCACCCGCGCCGCCGCTTCCTCCTGGGAGGCGCCGCCGTCCTGGGCCTGGCCGCCACCGGCACC
>CAJZFF010000152.1 GCA_915069725.1 uncultured Actinomyces sp. | reverse complement strand
CGGTGGGCCTCGGTGCGCCGGCTCACCGTCACCGACCTGCGCGCCGGCTGCCTGGATGAGCGCAGGTTCGAGATCACCGGGTGAGAGGATCGGGTCATGGAACCCGACGACGCCCGGGCGCCGCGCAGCGCCCGACGAGTCGGCGCGTGGATGGCGCTCATCGTCATCGCCGCCGCCCTGCCCATCCTGGCTCAGACCTCGCTGCTGTCCCGTGTCAGCACCCTGTTGTGGCTGGCCTCCATGCCGCTGTGCATCCTGGGATGCGCGATGCTGGCCAAGGAGCTGGCGGCGCGTCGCGCCTCCCGGCAGGAGGAGGACTGAGCGCCCGACAGCGGTGAGCCGCAGACACAGACTGACGGGGCGGATGAGGAGAGCCTCATCCGCCCCGTCAGCCGTCTGCTGGCCGCAGTCTCGCCGTCAGCCGGCCTCAGAGCCGGTCAGGCGACGACGACGCAGCATGAGCGCGACACCGCCGCCGGCCAGGAGCAGCAGGGCGATGCCTCCCAGGAAGAGCGCCTGGGTTCCGGTCAGGGGCAGACCGGCCACAGTCTTCTTGGGGCTCGCGGTGGGCGAGGCGGCGCTGTAGTCGGTCACGCCAGGATTGCCCTGACCGGGCGGAGTGGCGGAGTCCTTGCCGTTCTTCGCCCCATTGGAGCCGTTGCTGTTGCTGTTGCCGGGGATGTCACAGCTGCCGGCCTTGGCGTTGCAGGGGTCGGTGATCGGCTTGTCGGTGAAGCCCAGTCCCTGGGTGCGCAGGAGGACCGTGGAGTCGAGCTGGCCGTCCTGGGCGTCGGCGATGGCCACGCGCACGTGCACCTTCTGCCCCGGGGTAACGGAGGCCTGGCAGGGCAGGGCGGAGGTGTAGCCGTTGAACTCCACGGGGATCTGCCCCGGTGTGTGTCCCGAGACATTGGCCGTGTAGTAGGCGGCGTTCGAGGACTCGTTGATCGAGGCGGCGCTCACCGCCGTCTGCGTGCCGGGGACGTGGGCGCACTCGGTGCCGTTGACCTGGATGCTCAGCGGGTCCTTGTATCCGCGCGACTGCCAGGAGGCCGGGGTGCCCTCGGTGGCACCGGCGTACTCCTCGGAGCCGAGGCTGTAGTAGAGGACGATGGTGGAGCTGGTGGCGGTGACGTCGAACTCCAGGACGGCCTCGTCATAGACGTCGGTGCCGGCCACCTTGGCCAGTCCCGCCGGGTCCTCGACGACGCCGAAGTCACCGGTGGTGTCCAAGGCGTCATTGGGCCCCAGGACCGCGGAGCGGGTGATGTCGGTGTCGGAGTCGGCAGTGGGATCGGGGTCGATGAGGGAACCGGTGGACAGGGCGACACCCTCGGTGATGGCGTTGCCGTCACCGGGCAGGCCCTTGACCGTGCCGATCTGGACGTCCTTACCGGAAACGGATGCGTTGGAGACTGTCGCCTTCGGACCGGCGACCATCTGGGCCAGGGACTGGGCGCTCACCGTGGAGGTGTTGCGCAGGGAGGTGGTGGACTGCCCCGCCGTATTCGGCGCTGTAGCGGCCACCGCGGGGCCGGCCGCACTCAGGGCGAGCGCAGCCAGCAAAGCGATTGTTGAAGCGGATAACCGTCGCAGACGGATGGGAAGAGTATTCACAGGATCTCCGTTAGACACGGGGCCGCCCGGCAGCGGACGACCACCTGAACCGACAGGCTGGGAGACCAGACAGCTCACGGAGAACGCGCTCAGACTAACCGGACGATAAGCCCTTGGCTTGTGGTCTATGTCACCAAAACGTCGAGAACCTCAAGAAACCCTGAGAATGCAGGGCCTACGTCTTTGGTGGCAGTGTCCCGATATTGACAGAGCGGTCCAAAGACCTGTCGCTCCGCCTCCAGGTTCTCCTAAGGTTGGACCTGGGAGATCACATAACAACGGCTCACGGCGCACTGACACCCTCATCCCTCATGAGTAAGGACAGTACGGACAATGACCGTGACACACACTTCGTTCCGCGCCCGTCGCAGACGACTGGCCGTGGCGCTGACGCTCGGACTCCTGGTGGCCGGGTCCGGCACCACCGCGCTCGCCGATGAGGCGCCCTCCCCCAGCGCCTCCCCCACCGCCACCGCTACTGCCGAGGCCTCGCCCGAGGTGGGAGCAGCCCAGAAGAACGACCAGCCTCCTGCCGGCCAGGCGCAGGCGAGCCAGAGCCCCACGGAGCAGGGCCAGGCGGGTCAGAGCGACCAGCAGGCCGCCGGTGGAGCCGCCGCCCAGGAAGCGAACGGCTTCAAGGCCGATAACCCCGGCTGGGCCAACGCCACCAAGCACACCGGTGCGGCGCACGGGGTCGAGGAGAACTACACCGCCAAGTGGACCCGCGCCGACGCCATGCAGATCCAGCGCGTCTCCAATCCCAATGCGCCGTCGGGCACCAACTCGATGCCCGAGCAGGTCACGATGCCGGAGATCTCCAACGGCTTCCCGGCCACGAGTGAGGACGTGTGGGTGTGGGACACCTGGACGCTGACCGATGAAGCCGCCCACCAGATCTCCTACAACGGATGGGAGATCGCCTTCTCCCTGGTGGCCGACCGGCACGCCGGCTACACCTTCGACGACCGCCACACCCACGCGCGCCTGGGCTTCTTCTACCGCAAGGCCGGCACGCAGACCTCCTCGGCCGACGGCGCGAACAGCTCCAACGGCGGGTGGATCTACGGGGGGCACGTCTTCCCCGACGGCGCCTCCGGCTCGATCTTCGAGGACCAGAGCTTCACGGCCCAGACCGAGTGGTCCGGCTCGGCCCGCCTCATGGAGGGCAACAAGATCCGCATGTTCTACACCTCGGTGGCCTTCTACAACACCACCACCGGCGGCAGTGGCGACGGGGGCTACGGTCAGGACGGCAACAACGCGGCCTCCAAGCCCTACGACCCGCGGATCGTGCAGTCCGAGGGACGCATCTACGCTGACGAGAACGGCGTGTGGCTCACCGGGTTCCGCACCCAGCACCAGCTGCTCGTGCCGGACGGCAAGTACTACCAGACCCGTGAGCAGAACCCGGGCGTGAACTTCCGCGACCCCTTCACCTTCCGCGACCAGAACAACCCCTCGGACCCCACCGAGTACATGGTCTTCGAGGGCAACTCGGCCTTCGTCCGTGAGCAGCAGTACGTCGACGCCGCGGCCAAGGCCGGTCAGAACACCACTCTGGCCACCTGCACCGAGGAGGACCTCGGCTACGAGAAGGGCGATCCCAAGGCGGAGACGGTCGAGGCGGTCAACCAGCGCGGCGGCTACTACCAGCTGGCCAACGTGGGCCTGGCCCGGGCCAAGAACAAGGCGATGACCCAGTGGGAGTACCTGCCTCCACTGCTGAGCGGCAACTGCGTCAATGACCAGACTGAGCGGCCCCAGATCTACTTCCAGGACGGCAAGTACTACCTGTTCACGATCTCGCACCGGGAGACCTACGCCGACGGGCTCCAGGGCCCCGAGGGCGTCTACGGGTTCGTGGGCGACGGGCTGCGATCGGACTACAAGCCGCTCAACCAGAACACGGGGATCGCGCTGGGCAACCCCATCAACCTCAACTTCAACCCGGGCAAGCCCTACTCGCCGGACTTCAACCAGAGCCCGTACACCTTCCAGTCCTACTCGCACTACGTCATGCCCGGCGGCCTGGTGGAGTCCTTCATCGACTCCATCGGCGGCAACAAGGACGGCAACCCGGTGCGCGGGGGCTCGCTGGCACCGACGGTGAAGCTGAACATCTCCGGGGACACCACCTCGGTGGACCGCACCTACGGCACCAACGGCTTGGGGGGCTTCGCGGACATCCCCTCGGACCGGGCCCGCTCCAACGGCGGTGACACCCGCCCGCAGCGGCTGAAGTAGGCGCCGCACTCAGGGCATCACTGCTCGAGCAGGAGGCGGGGCCGTTGGAACAGAAGTTCCGGCGGCCCCGCCTCCTTGTCGTCGAAGCGTCCTGCGGCGTCCTTACAGGGCTGCGGCCAGGGGGGTGAGGCTTCCCGACGTGATGGTGGCCGTGCCTTGGGCTCCCAGGACGATCTCCTGGCAGGAGGGGGCGGTGAAGACCAGGAGGCTGCCGACGGTGGTGCCGTCGTCGACGAAGACCTCGAGGCTGGAGCGGTCCAGGTAGAGGTGCAGACGCACTGTGGAGCCGGTGGGGCGGTACTGCGTCTGGCGGCGCAGGGCGAAGTCGGTGGTGGTCCCCTCGTCCTTGCCGTCGACCTGTGTGAGCCCGCCGTCGGTGCGGTCGAGGTAGAGGGTGCCGGCCGAGATGTCGACGCCGACGCGCACCTCCTGGGTCTTGCCGTCAACCGTGCCGCGGGCCAAGCCCAACCAGGCCTCAGAGGCGTGGGAGACGTCCAACGTCAAGTCGATCTCGACCGTGCGGCCCGCGCCCAGAGCCGTCACCGTGTCGGTGGCCTTGAGGCCGGAGAGATCGGTGGCCCGCCCGCGCAGGGCGTCGAGCTCGGGGACGGGTTTCTGCACGAGGGTGCGCTTGCCGCCGATGGTGGTCAAGGACAGCTCGCGCGGGATGCTCATCTCACCGCGCCAGTCCCCGGTGGGCAGGGAGTAGGGGTAGTTCCAGTTGCCCAGCCAGGCCATCCACACGCGGCGGCCCTCGACGTGCTCGAAGCTCTGGGCGGCGTAGAAGTCCTGGCCGACGTCGGTGAAGCGGGTGTCGCGGTCCTCGGGGAAGAAGACGGAGCCGTCGAAGTCGCCGATGAAGTACTGGGCGGTGGAGCCTGCCGTCTCCTCGTTGGCGCCGATCGAGAGGGTCATGACCCAGCGGGTGCGCCCGTCGCTGGAGTCGGTCAGGGGGAAGAGGTCGGGGCACTCCCACACGGCGGCGTGCGAGCCGATGCCCTGGCCGAAGTCGCTGGCGTGGCTCCAGGCCTTGAGGTCGGTGGAGCGGAACAGGGAGACGTGGTCCCCGGCGGAGACGATCATGATCCAGGCCTTGGAGTCCTCATGCCAGAAGACCTTGGGGTCGCGGAAGTCCTTGCGCCCGTCGTTGGGGATGACGGGGTTGCCGGAGAAGCGCCGCCAGCTCCTCCCCCGGTCGGTGGAGTAGGCCAGGGACTGGGCCTCACCGCCCTCGGTGGAGGTGTAGACGGCCACCATGCCGCCGCCCTTGACCAGGCCGGAGGTGTCGGCGCCGTCGACGACGCAGCTGCCGGACATGGCCAGGCCCTGCGCGTCGTGCTGCAGGGCCGTCCCCTGGCGCTTCCAACGCACCATGTCCGAGCTGATCGCGTGGCCCCAGGTGCCGTCCTGCTGGTGGAAGAGGTGGTACTCGCCCTCGTAGAGAACCAGGCCGTTGGGGTCGGCGAGATTCCCCGTGGCGGGGCTGTAGTGGTAGGCGGGGCGGTAGGCGGCCGAGGCCGGCGAGTCGGTGGCCGTGGGCGTCGGCGAGCTCCGACGCCCCGTGGTGCAGCGCACCAGGATGGCTCCACCCACGATGAGGGCGCCGGCGCCGGCCGCGCCGAGGAGCAGGGTCCGACGCCGTGGGCCGGTCTTCTGCGGTTGTGGGGCCTTGGGGCCGGGAGGGCTCTCTGCACCCGGAGGACACGCATCCGGCTGAGTCGGCCCGGGCTCCGGGGACGTCGTGGAG
>CAJZFF010000151.1 GCA_915069725.1 uncultured Actinomyces sp. | reverse complement strand
CCGCCTGCGGGCTGTGCCCGGTGAGCAGCCACCCCGCCAGGGTCGCGGCCGACAGCACCAGGACGATGGGCACGAACACCCCCGAAATCCGGTCCGCCAGGCGCTGGACGGGGGCCTTACCCGCCTGCGCGGCCGTCACCATCCGGCCGATCCGCGCCAGTGTCGTCCCCTCGCCCACGGCCGTGGCCCGCACCAGCAGGACGCCGGAGGTGTTGACGGTCGCCCCGGTGACGGTCTGTCCGGCCTCGACCTCGGTGGGTACGGACTCCCCGGTGAGCAGCGAGGCGTCCACGGCCGAGCGGCCCTCGACGACGACGCCGTCGGCGGCCACCTTCTCGCCGGGCCGCACGAGGAACAGGTCCCCGGCCGCCAGGTCCTCAATACTGATGCGCTCCTCGGTGCGGGTGGCCTCCGCGCGCGGCGAGCCGTCCTCGTCCAGGACGTCGACGGCGTCGCGGCTGCCCGACGGCGAGGTGAGGACCACGCGGGTCACCTCCTTGGCGCCCAGCTCCAGCAGGGCGCGCAGGGCGTCGCCGGAGCGGTACTTGGCGCGCGCCTCCGCGTAGCGGCCCGCCAGGAGGAAGGTGGTCACCCAGGCGGCCGACTCGAAGTACATGTGGGCGGCATGCCCCTGGGAGCGGGGCAGCAGCTCCATGCTCATCCGCATGCCGATGTGCCCGGCCCCGCCGAGCACCAGTGCCCACAGGCTCCAGCCGGTCGCGGCGATCACCCCGAGGGACACGAGCGTGTCCATGGTGAAGGCCCCGTGGCGCAGCGCCCGGAAGGCCGCCTTGTGGAAGGGCCAGGCCCCCCAGACCGCCACCGGCAGCGCCATGAGCGCCACCGTCCACTGCCAGCCCGGCAGCTGGAGCGCCGGCACCATGGAGATCGCCATGATCGGCACCGACAGGATGAGGCAGTAGATGAGTCGCAGCCGCAGGTCGGCGGCCCGCTCCATATGTGAGGCGCCCAGGGACTTTGCCCCGCTCCCGGAGGCGGAGCGGGGGGAGGTGTCTGCGGGAGCGCCTGGGCGTGTGGCCGGTGCCGCGGCCATGGACAGCGTTGCGCGGCCGCCTGTGCCCTTGGTGCCGCGTCCACCCCCGGCCGAACCGGGCGCGGACGGTCCTGACGCCTGAGCCTCCGACGTCGTTGACTCAGGCTCCCCGGCCGGTGACGCCTCCGAGCCTGACGACTCCTCCGGTGAGGCGGCGTCCATCAGGGCGCCGGTGTAGCCGGCGCGAGCGACCGTGGCCAGGAGGTCATCGACGCTCACCGCGCTCGAGGCAGTGACGCGGGCCGACTCGGTGGCGAGGTTGACCGAGGCGCTCACGCCGTCGAGCTTGTTCAGCTTCTTCTCCACTCGGGCCACGCAGCTGGCGCAGGTCATGCCCCCGATGGAGAGGTTGACGGTGCGCAGCTGCCCGTCGGGTTCCTGGCTGGTCGTACTCATGGGAGCCTTCTGTGTCCGTTGTCGTCCGGTGCTGTCTGCTGGCGTCCGCTGCCGCCCGTCGGCACCCGGGCTTCGGGCGCCGACGGGGCATGTCCGGGCTCAGCGCTCGCGGTCGTCGCGCTCGACGGCGTCGAGGGTGTAGTCCCCGGCCTCGTCGATGGCCTCGGCCAGGGTTGCGTCGTCGAGGCGGGCGTCGGAGAGCACGGTGACGGTGGACTGCCCGCCCTTGTTGAGCAGGACGGAGACGTTCTTGACGCCGTTTAGCGCCTCGAGTTCCTCGGTGACGTGGGCGACGCAGTGGCCGCAGGTGAGTCCGGAGACCTTGAGGGTGGTAGTGCGGTCGATGCCGTCGGCGGTGAACTCAGTCATCTCTCACTCCTTGGGAGGCGTGTGCGGAAAATGGGTGGATCGGATCGGGAACCAGGTGGTCCGCCGCGAAGCGGACCGTGGCGCTCAGGACCGCACGAGCCGGGCGATGGCGTCGGAGGCCTCGCGGATCTTGGCGGTGCCCTCCTCGTCACCCGCCTGGGCGGCGTGCAGGACGCAGTGGCTCATGTGGTCCTCCAGCAGGCCGAGGCTGACGGCCTGAAGGGCCTTGGTGGCGGCGGAGATCTGGGTGAGGACGTCGATGCAGTAGACATCCTCCTCAACCATGCGGGAGATGCCCCGCACCTGTCCCTCGATGCGGCGCAAGCGCTTGAGGTAGTCCTCCTTGGATCCGGTGTAGCCGGCCATCTCTCCTCCGTTGTCTCGGTCGGCATCGACCATACCCCTAGGGGGTAGGGGTGTCAAATACCCCGGAGGGGTATCTGGTTGGCGGTGACCGGCCGGATGGGCGCGGATCCGGCACATGGTGGAGGGCGACGTGGGATGCTCGTGCCATGACCGCCGCTGCCCATGCCTCCCCTGGCCCCGCCGACCCCGATCTCCAGCTCGCCCAGGACCCGAGGGCGGGTGCTGGACGACTCATGGTGCTGGCCGGCAACCGTCCCGACCTGCGCGGCGTCATCGTGGACAACCCGGGCTGCTCCCCGGAGCTGCGCGCCTGGGTGAGCCGCATGGGGGGCGCCTCCGCCGGCTCCGGACGCCGCGGTCCTGAGGCCGCAGCGGCCCGGACGGATGGCTCTGGCGGTGCTGACGACGCGGATGATGCAGTGTCGCTGGCGCCCACGGGCTGGGAGCCCTCCGACATCGGCCTGGGTGATGAGCCCTTCGGCTCCGTCCTGGGTGACCCACTCATGGGCTCACCGCTCTTCGACGACGACGGCTCGGGCCGCGAACCCACCGACGCCGATACCACCCCACCGGCAGGAACCCCACCACCAGCATGAGGGCAAGACCCCCGACGGCGTACTGCAGCTGTCGTTCCCCCTGGTTAAACGGGGACATACCCTGCGAAATCATGCGCACCGACGAAGCAGACAGCACCATAATGCACCCGAAGAACGTCAGGCTCACACTCACCAGCAGGATCAGGCGGGACACATATGACAGTTCAGCGCGGGAAATACGCGCATAGGCGGAAGCATAGCGCCTGGCCAGCACGCCATCACGCCACACACGCCGCGTCTTACGATGGTCTGCCGCCGTGTTTTGCGTCTTGCCAGATGCACCGCTCACACTAATCTCCCCGTTTATTCCGTTACTCCCGTCCAGTTATTAGCTTAGCGTCTTGTGGTCTAGCTCAACACCGCACCTGCTCTTAGGTGGTTGAAATACCCTCACCAACGGCTCGTTGCACAGCCTCAACAAAAGCGTTACCGCGCTCTGCATAATTCTTAAACTGATCCATGGAAGCCGCCGCAGGGGCCATGAGCACCACATCGCCAGGTTCAGCCACCTCGCGAGCCTTAATAACCGCAGCTTCCATCGCAGCCGCCCCATCCGTTGGGTTCGCCACACTCGCAGTGAGGTTATACACAGGAACCTGCCCCGCATGGGTGGCCAAGGCAGACATCAACGCCGCAGAATCAGTACCAATAATAAGCACCGCACGCAGGCGTTCAGCATGCTTCTTCACCAGCTCATCATAGGTGACACCCTTCGACAGGCCCCCCGCTATCCACACCAGCGACGGGTAGGCGCTCATGGAGGCGTTTGCAGCGTGCGGGTTCGTGGCCTTTGAGTCATTCACCCACTGCACTCCGCCAGCTGAGGCCACCAACTGGTTACGATGCGCCCCTGGGGAATACGTACGCAACCCCTCACGCACATGCTCCGGGGCTATACCCGCCGCGCGAGTCAGCGCCGCCGCCGCCAACGCATTTTCAACCGTGTGCTGCGCGGGAACTTGACCGGGAGCCTGCGCTAAATCAGTTAGCACCCCCAGCTCAAGGGCCTGATGGTAACGGTCCTTCAAAAACGCCCGATCCACGAGGATATCCTCAGCCAGACCAAGCATAGAAACTTTCGGGATCTCGGTGCTGCTGATGCTCACCGCACGGGCACCCTCAACCACGTCAGCTTCTTCAACCATGCGACGCGTATCAGCATGGTCTTCGTTGAAGATGCAGGCCACCTGCGTATTCTCGTAGATACGTGCCTTCGCGGCCTTATACGCCTCAAAACTACCGTGCCAGTCCACGTGATCATCAGCAACGTTCAACACCACAGAAGCCAAGGGCGAAAGCGAATAGGTCCAGTGCAGCTGAAAACTTGAAAGCTCCACAGCGAAGAATTCGTACTCTTCGTCATCAGCCACAGCATACACAATAGGCAGGCCCACATTCCCCACCTGAGCGCTATGCCGCCCGGCTGCTTTGAGGATTGAATCGACCATACCAACAGTTGTGGTTTTCCCGTTTGTGCCGGTCAGGCACAGCCATTGGGTGCTGCGACGGCCAGCACGCGTGTTTAGGCGCCACGCCAGCTCAACCTCGCTCCACACCTGAACGCCGCGCTCATAGGCGTCCAACATAATATCGCTATCAGGGCGGATCCCTGGGGACACCACCACTACGTCCGGCTCCTGCCCGTCAACCAGGGGTAAAGAGCTCATGTGCTCCTGCCCGAAAAGGCCGCTCACATGACCGTATGCCTGATCATAAAGGCGGATACGCTCCCGTTTCTCTGCGGTGTCTTTAGCGTCAATAGCAACTACGTGCGCGCCTTTCTGAGCCAGCACATCAGCTGCGGCATCACCAGAGACCCCCAGACCGACCACGACCACGCGAAGTCCGGCCCAAGGAGCATCCCAACTGGTCAGCTCAGCAAGACGCGGATTATTCAATACGGGGTTGGTTGCTACCGCGTCCTTATTCGCCTCAATACGGGCCAGCTGCTCAGCAGTTTTCATGTTCCGCTCCGTCACTAGTTAATCACCCCGGTATTCTGCGAGAACCAATCACCAAAGAACAGGGCTAAGGCGATGAGTACGCACAAAGCGTTCACCACCCACAGCCGGAACACCGAGTTTACCTCGCCGCTGCTGACGGTACCGGGTGCGATACCCTTCTTATCAATAGAATACATACCATTCACGCCGGTCTTCTCCATGTGATGGTGGAACGGTGTCATACGGAAGAAACGGTGTGCATGCGGAACTTTCTCACCGCGGGACACCGAGCCTTTACGGCTAAATTTAAAAACGAACTTCTGCACTATCACCGAGAAAACCTCTAGCACAGGCACCAACGCAATAATGGGTAGCAGCAGCTCGGTGCGGGTAAAAATTGCGAACGCTACAAGAGCCCCGCCTAAGGCCAGTGACCCGGAATCACCCATAAAGATCTGTGCCTTCGACACGTTCCACAGCAGGAACCCGCCCAGCGACCCCACAAAAGCTGCAGCGATCATGGCCAGGGCACCAGCATCACGTACGTCGTAGCACCCGGCCCCAGCAGCCGAGACACACCGGTGCGAATACTGCCACACAGTCATTGCCAGATAGCCGGTGAATATCGTCATCATCACCCCGCCAGCCAGGCCGTCCAGGCCGTCAGTGAAATTCACAGCATTAGTGCCGGAGAGAGCGATCAGGTTAATCCACGCCATCACCAGCAGGGTACCCACAATAGCCCCCGGGGCCATAAGATCCAGCGGCAAATCACGCACAAAAGAAACCGCTGTGGACGCGGGCGTAGCCCCTGCGGAATTTGGGAACTGAAACGCCAAGTAAGAGAACGGCAGGGTTACGGCCAGCAGCCCGACCGTTTTCTGAATCTCCGTCA
>CAJZFF010000150.1 GCA_915069725.1 uncultured Actinomyces sp. | reverse complement strand
TCTGACCGGGGAGGTCTTTTTCGTGTCCCATCACGGGAAATAGCACAGCTGACCGTCAACATGAATAGAAATATGAATGACACTATTTCTTCATATTCGTGATCCCGGCGTAATGATTGGTGTCGCAATGCCATAACGGACGATTTCAGATCCGTCACCGATCCTGTATTGCCCGACTCCGTCAACTAAGTTAATCCCTGTTGCCAAGGGCATGGAGTCGACGCCTAAGAGAGGGCGGTCCCAGCGCTGTTGGTCCCTCATGAATTGGAGTGTTCCCTTTGCTGTCTCGTCGTGCCATCAAGCCTCGCCTGCGTAAGCTCATCGCCGGCGCTGCGGCACTCACCTGCGTCGCTGCGGCGCTCGTGGGCAGTGAGCAGCCTTCTGCCGGGGCGGCCCCGAACGGGCTCCCCGCCGATGCGCTTCCGGCGGTCTTCGCCCAGGGCGGCACCAGCTGGTACCGGGACACCATCCAGTGGCTCCAGTGGGCGGACTACGACCAGAACTTCGCCGGCCAGACCAAGCCGAACGTTCCCGTGCTCGACTACGGGCAGCGAAAGACCTTCACCAACTACCGCGACCTGGGGGAGGCCGGATACCTGGTCACCACCTGCAATCTTTCCAATCTCAAACACCTGGGTCACCAGAAGGGCTTTCCCGACGATCTTTCCCGTGGCCCGCTGGTTGCCACGATTCCGGGTACCTGGGCCGGTGACATCCTCGACAACCTCTACAACACTGGTGGTGCCGGGGGCTGGAGTGACGGCAGTTCGGAGTGGCACAACGGCCTGAAGTACCCGGACAACTACACCAACCACAACCGGATGGTCATCGGACTGGCTAACGGTTACGCCTACAACGGGGACAAGACCTGGGACGGCAGGGACAAGAACGACCGCCGGGCCAACCGCACGCCCACGGGCGGATACTCGCGCATCAGCTTCGACGTCTCCTGCTCTGCGGCCGTCCAGGCCCCCGACGGCAGCTCCACACCGGTGGCCCTCAACGGTCTGGTCTTCGCCGACGCCGAGGCCTCCAACCCCGGCAGCACCAATGACCCTTTCGACGGCGAGTGGATCCAGGCCGAGGTGCCCAGCAACCAGCGAGTCACCTGGCGCCTCCTCGACGGCGGGCGCTCCAGTAACTGTACGGACACCAGGGGAGGTACCGGGCGGCCGGTCACGACCCGGGCGACCTTCTCCAACGGGAACCGCACCCTGAGGCTGGACAACACGGCGCAGGAGTGCGTCTACCAGAACGGTGGAGGCTACTCCAAGCCCAACGGTATCGGTGGGCCCGCGGTCTCCATGTTCATGGAAGGGGCTACCAGCGCCACCATCACCATGCAGGGGTCGGGCTACTCGGCCGTCGCCCTGGGGCTGGTCCTGGTCACCGACTTCGGTGACGCGCCGGTCTCCTACGGCAGTGCCTCCGCCCTCCTGCAGCCCAGGTGGGACGGTGGTGAGGTCACGAACCGCAACGGCTACGACCTGTTCGGCGGCCGCCTCATCAACACCACCCGCATGCAGCCCACCGGGCCCTACCTGGGCTCGGGTACTGACGCCGAGTCCCAGCAGCGCTTCAGCGACGGGGCCGACGGCGACGACAACGACGGCTGGTACGGCAACGACGAGGACGGTGTCTCCATCCCCGACGCAGGCATTGCAACGGCCCCAGGACAGCAGTACACCACCAATGTCCGCTGCGGAGGCAGAGGAGCGGTGGCCGGCTGGATCGACTGGAACCACAACGGGGTCTTCGACGCCACCGAGAAGAGCGCTCAAACGACGTGTGACAGCTGGGGCAACGCCCCACTGCGGTGGACCGTGCCCGAGGACGTCGTGCGCAGCATCGACGGGGAGGCCGGTTCCCAGCCCCACACCTACCTGCGGGTGAGGACGGCTGAGGCAGGAGTGAACCTCAAGCCCACCGGCAGCACGATGGGCGGCGAGGTCGAGGACTATCGGATCGCGGTGCGCGTCCCCACGATCCGGCTCGTGAAGAACGTCCAGGCCCCTTACACCGGGCAGGTCAGGGCCCTCGGGGCCGACCAGTGGACCCTCAAGGCCCAGCAGAGCAACGGTGGGGCGGCGTCCCAGCAGGTGACTGGGGCAGTCGACACCGGGATCAAGGCGGTGCATCAGGGACAGTACGCGCTCAGCGAGTCCTCCACGAACCCCCAGGCGCCGGGGTACGAGGCGAGCGCATGGCGCTGCGCCCAGACCCCCGGGACTCGCGGCAGCTGGGCCGGTTCGAGCCTGGCGGGCTCCACCATCCACGTGCGGGGAACCGATCGCCTCACCTGCTCGGTCACCAACACGACCAAGCCCGGGGCACTGTCCTGGACCAAGGTCGACCAGGATGGTCAGACACCCCTGGGCGGTACCAGCTGGACCCTGACCGGTCCCGGCGTCCCCGCCGGCACCGTCGTCGAGGACTGCCAGGCGGCCGGCTGCCGCGGCGGCGCCTACCGGGACACCAACCCGGCTCCGGGTGTCTTCGAGGTCAGCGGACTGGCATGGGGGAGCTACTCCGTCACCGAGAGAACCGCCCCCAGCGGATACCAGCGCCTGGACAAGGCACTGGCCTTCAACGACGTCTCCGGCGCCAACCTCAAGGCGGGGCTCAAGGACACCACCGGTGTCACCAGAGGGGCCGTGACCAACCAGCGTCTGACCGGAGCCGTGTCCTGGAAGAAGCAGGACACGAGCGGACACGCCCTGGGCGGCTCGGAATGGACGCTCAGCGGCCCCGGAGTCCCGGCCAGGACCACCGTCACCGACTGCGTCATCGCCGGTGGTAGGGGACGGTGCCCGGGCGGCCCCTACGCCGACACGGACCCCGCGGCCGGTTCCTTCACCGTGACCGGCCTGCCCTGGGACACGCGCTCCTACTCCCTGGTGGAGAAGCGTGCTCCCGCGGGATACCGGCTTGACACGACGAGCCGCAGCTTCGCCATCAAGCCCAATGCCCTCCAGTACTCCTTCTCGAAGGCCTTCACCAACGAGAAGGCGGCCACCCCCCGCCTGCCCCTGACAGGCGGACGCGGTGCGCACATTTTCCTGATCGCAGGAGCGGTCGTTTCCGCTCTGGCGATCTCCACCGGACTCCTCAGGAGGCGCCGTCACTGCAACCTCGACTGATCCGCCCGCCGACCCACGCATGAAAGGTCGGAGGCGCCGGTGACGCCGTCGGACAAGACGGAGCCGTCCACCGGAGAAAAACTCCCTATCCATACCTCTGCCACGCGTTCGCATCTCCCCGCGGCGCACAGTGAAAGGAAATCCCAACCCATGAAGCACAACGCCAGCACGCTGGGGCGTCGGGCTGCTGCCGCAGCCGGTGTCCTCACCCTGGCCTTCCTCGGCCTGGCCCCTTCGGCCGTGGCTACGGAAACGCCTAACTACGGCAACATCAAGACTGAGGTGAAGGGCTCCCTGGCCATCCACAAGCACCTCACCGGCGGCGGCAAGGACATCGGTACCCCCACCGGTACTGAGCAGAACGCCGATGACAAGGGCCCGGCCGTCGAGGGCGTCGTCTTCACCGCCTACCCGATCACCGACATCAACCTGAAGGACCCCGCCGGGTGGGACACGATCAGCAACCTGGCCAGGACCGGCGTGCCGGACAGTGCCTGCACCAACCCCGCCGCCCCCACGCTCGGAGCGCACACGTTTGGTAAGGGCATGGCCTCCCCGGCCACCACCAAGGAGGGCCTCGCCACGATCACGGAGATGCCGGTTCAGGCCTACCTCGTGTGCGAGACCACGACCCCAGGTGACATCGTCCAGAAGGCCAAGCCCTTCGTGGTGACGATTCCTCACCCGAACACCGCTGCGGGTGCTGACGGCCAGTGGATCTACGACGTCAACGTCTACCCCAAGAACGAGGCCATTGACGTCGACAAGACCATTCAGGCGCAGAAGCTCAACGGCTACGGTGTCGGCTCCCTCATCAAGTTCCCGGTCAGCTCGACGGCGCCGACTCTCGACGCCAAGTCCTTCTACAAGTACTTCCAGCTCAAGGACACCCTGGACGAGCGCCTGTCGGAGGTGACCGCCACCGAGGTCTCCCTCGAGGGCACGACCCTGCAGCCCACCGACTACCAGGTGGCGACCAATGGGCAGACCGTGACCGTCACCTTCACCGCCGAGGGTCTGAAGAAGATCAAGGCCGCCCCCGGCAAGAAGGTGTCCGCCGTCTTCCAGGGCAAGGTGACCAAGGCCGGCAGCAATGGCACCATCACGAACCGGGCTCAGGTCATCAGTGACACTGTCTACGCCGAGCAGCCCCCGACTCCTGAGACGCCCCCGACGAACCCCGACAACCCGCCGACCTCCGACGAGGTGACCTCGAACTGGGGTGACCTGAGCATCAAGAAGGTGGACACCCACCAGCAGGGCCAGACCAAGGCCGGCCTCCAGGGCGCGCAGTTCCAGCTGTACAAGGCCAAGGACGCCTACGCCAACACCTGCTCCAAGGACAAGGAGGGCACCCCCATCGCCATCAACGGCGAGACCACGCTGACCACGGACGCCCAGGGTGCCATTGACATCAAGGGCCTGTTCATCTCCGACTCCATCGACGGTGCAGACCGTGACAACCAGAAGGATGCCACCGAGCGCTGCTACGTCCTGGTTGAGACCAAGGCGCCGGCTGGCTACGTCCTGCCCGCCGGTGACGCCGCCGTGACCGCTGTCAAGGTCAAGGTCGGTGAGGTGGCCACGGACAACGTCACCGTTGAGAACACCAAGCAGTCGGTTCCGGGCCTGCCCCTGACCGGTGCCAACGGCATGCTCATCCTGACCGCCTCCGGCGCGTCCCTGCTGATGATCGCCGTCGGCTCCGTCCTCGTGGCCCGCTACCGCGAGCGCAAGCGGAACGCGGACCTCTCCGCCTGATGGCAATCGCTGCCTGCTGAGACCCACGGGTCTCAGCAGGCGGCCACGACCGCACGGGCCTCACCTCAACCACGTCTTGACCGTGTTCTGAACATGTCTCGATCGTCAGGTCGTGGCCTGCGCGGAAACGGTGCAGGCACTCGACGGCCCTCGATCCGTCGAGCGCCTGCACCGTCATGTGCGAACTCGCACCATCTCCACCCCGGACCCCCGACCCTGGAAGCGCACGAGGCCCCATGATCTCCCGTAACGCACGCAAACCCCGCACCGCACGGACTCCGCGCACCCGCGCTTCGATCACCCAGAGGCATCGTCGTCCCCGTGCCTGGCGCCTGTCGATCTCAGCCCTGGTCACCTCCATCATGGCGGTCGTGGGCATGGGGCTGCTGACCTATCCGACGGCGGCCTCCTGGGTGTCCCAGTACAACCAGTCGAAGGTGACCGCCGACTACTCCGCCCAGGTCGATGGGGTCCGACCGGACGCCAAGACCCAGATCAGCCAGGCGCACGCGTACAACGATGCGCTCTCGGCCGGTGCGGTCCTGGAGGCCAACAACCACGTACCCACCGGCGCCGGCTCCAGCAAGGACAGCTCCCTGAAGTACGCCAATATCCTCAAGGCCAACAACGAGGGCCTCATGGCCCGTCTCAAGATCCCCTCCATCTCCCTGGACCTGCCCGTCTACCACGGCACGGCCGACGACACCCTGCTCAAGGGCCTGGGGCACCTGGAGGGCACCTCGTTGCCGGTCGGGGGAGAGG
>CAJZFF010000149.1 GCA_915069725.1 uncultured Actinomyces sp. | reverse complement strand
GCGGGCGGCTCCTCGGGCCGACGGCGTCCGGCCGCAGTCGGTGACCACGTGGCTCGCCGATCCCGGCGTGGAGATCCCCGAGGCCGCCTCGGCGGTCCACGGCGTGACCACCGAGCGGGCCCGCGCCGAGGGGCGGCCGGTGACCGAGGTGCTGGCAGAGGTCAGTGAGCACCTGGTGGAGGCGATGGCGGCCGGCACCCCGGTCGTCGCCTTCAACGCCTCCTACGACCTCACACTCATGGAGGCCGAGCTCGCTCGCCACGGGCTGCCCACGATGCGCTCTCGCCTTGGCCGAGAGCTGGGGCCCATCGCCGACCCGCTGGTCCTGGACCGGGCCGTGGATCGCTACCGCCGGGGCAAGCGCCGCCTGGGTGACCTCTGCGAGGTCTACGGCGTGCACGTCAATGAGGCCCTGCACACTGCGGAGGTGGATGTGGCCGCCACGCTCGATGTGCTCGAGGCCCTGGCCGCGGCCCACCCGCAGCTCTCAGAGCTCAGCCCCGATGAGCTCGTGGCCTACCAGGCCCGCGCCCACCGCACCTGGGCGGAGTCCTTCAACGAGTGGCTGGCGCGCAAGAACCCCTCGCGGACCCCGGCCCAGACCGCCTGGCCGCTGCCGGACTCCCCCACGCACTGAGCCCCTCCAAGCACCCCTGCCGCACAAACGGCAGGCACGCCCATACACAGGGAGCCGGCCGGATCACTCCGGCCGGCTCCCTGCGCGGCAACGTTCTGCTGAGCCTGTCTGGTCAGCTGGACTCCGACGTTTCAGACCCCGTCGCGGCCGGTGTAGTTGGGGGCCTCGACGGTCATCTTGACGTCGTGGGGGTGGGACTCCTTGAGACCGGCGCTCGTGATCCGCACGAACTGGCCGCGCTCCTTGAGCTCGGGGATCGTGCGCGCGCCCACGTAGAACATGGACTGGTGCAGCCCGCCCATGAGCTGGTAGACGACGTCGCCCAGCGCTCCGGAGTAGGGGACCTGCCCCTCAATGCCCTCGGGGACGATCTTGGAGTCCGAGGAGACGTCGGCCTGGAAGTAGCGGTCCTTGGAGTAGGAGGTGCGCCCGCGCGAGCTCATGGCGCCCAGTGAGCCCATGCCGCGGTAGCGCTTCCACTGCTTGCCGTTGACGAAGACGAGGTCGCCGGGAGACTCCGTGCAGCCCGCCAGCAGAGAGCCGAGCATGACCGTCTCCGCCCCGGCCACCAGGGCCTTGGCGATGTCACCGGAGTACTGCAGGCCGCCGTCGGCGATGAGGGGGACCCCGGCGGGCTTGCAGGCGCGAGCCGCCTCGTAGATGGCCGTCACCTGGGGCACACCCACGCCGGCGACGACGCGCGTGGTGCAGATCGAGCCCGGCCCCACCCCGACCTTGACGGCGTCGGCCCCGGCGTCGATGAGCGCCTGGGCACCCTCCCGGGTGGCGACGTTGCCGCCGATGACCTCGATGCCGCCGAAGGCGGAATCGGATTTGAGACGGGAGATCATCTCCAGCGCCAGCTTGGCGCCGCCGTTGGCGGTGTCGACGATGAGGACGTCCACGCCGGCCTCGGCCAGGGCCCCGGCACGCTCCCACGTGTCTCCCCAGTAGCCGACGGCGGCACCCACCACGAGGCGCCCCTCGGCGTCCTTGGTGGCGTGCGGGTACTGCTCGGTCTTGACGAAGTCCTTGACGGTGATGAGACCTGTGAGGCGTCCCTCGGCATCAACCAGGGGCAGCTTCTCGATGCGGTGCTCGGCCAGGAGCGCCTTGGCGTCCTCTCGCGAGATGCCGGTCTCGCCGGTGATGAGGCGATCACGCGGTGTCATGCACTCGCGCACGGTCAGGCTCGCCCAGCGCTCTGGGGGGACGAAGCGCAGGTCGCGGTTGGTGATGATCCCCTGAAGGTTGCCTCCCGCGTCAACGACCGGCAGGCCGGAAACCTTGTAGTGGCCGCAGAGCTCGTCGAGCTGGGCGATGGTGGCGTCCGGTCCAACGGTCACCGGGTCGGTGACCATCCCGGACTCCGAGCGCTTGACGCGTCGCACCTGCTGGGCCTGATCCTCGATGGACAGGTTGCGGTGGAGGATGCCGATACCACCTTGACGAGCCATGGCAATAGCCATGTCCGACTCGGTGACCGTGTCCATCGCGGCTGAGAGCAGCGGGGTGGCCAGGCTGATCCTCGGGGTCAGCCTGGAGGTCGTATCGACCTCGGAGGGGATGACGTCGGTCAGCCTGGGCAGCAGGAGAACGTCGTCGTAAGTGAGTCCGGTGGGGGCAAAGACGTCAGGGCTGGTGATCGAGTCGCTCACGGGGCCATCGTAGGACGTCCTGACCACCCTGTGCATATCCCCGCCGGCACCGGCCTGTCCGCGCCCCGTTGCCCCACCAGCGCCCCACGCAGCCGTCCCCAACGAGCCGCTCGACACCGAAGCGCCTCGACGGCAGGGCAGAGCGCTCGATCCGACACCCGGCACGCCAGCCGGCCCGACGGCGAGACCACCGCACCGAGGTGACGGGCGTCCCAGAAATAAAGCGACAATGAATGCGGAACGTTTCAGAAAAAAGATGCTCCTCAGACATACATCATTCACAAAACGTTTCTGCTATTCGAGTGCCATATTCTGGCGCACGTTTTCAGACACCCAGAACGCCACCATCCAGCAAATCTGGAGAAAGTTTCGTTGTGAGATAGAATGATTCTTCTTGATTAACGCACCGCGCGATCTTATCGTTAGATATAGCGCATCATGTTCGATGTGCCCGACCGCCATATCCAAAGGAGGGGAGGGAGGCAATGCACGACTCATCGCGTCTGCCCGGCCCGATCTCCACCCTCTGGGAGTGGCAGTATCGGGGGTCCTGCCTCGGCATGGACTCCTCGGTTTTCTTCCACCCCGAAGGAGAGAGAGGCGGTTCCCGTCGACGACGGGACGAACGAGCAAAGGCCATTTGTCAGGACTGCCCCGTCCTGGAGGAGTGCCGGGACCACGCCCTGAGCACTCGCGAGCCCTATGGCGTCTGGGGAGGCATGAGCGAGGAGGAGCGGCGCGCTTACTACGAGCGGCAGGCACGCCGTTTCGCCGACGAACCGGCCTAACGCTCCGCCCTGTTTCAGGGAATCGACAGCACGGACGTTTCCAACTCACAACAATCGTCAAGACATGGCGCCTCCATACAGCAGGCACTGTGCGCACGCGTTGAAGGGGGAGGCACCCCAAGGTGCCTCCCCCTTCAACGTGCCGTGGCGCCAGTCGGCGCACACGACCTCAACGGGTCACTTGGTGACGACCGCCAGGACGTCGCGCGCCGACAGGATGAGGTAGTCCTCACCGGCGTAGCTGACCTCGGTGCCCCCGTACTTGGAGTAGATGACGACGTCACCCTCGGCGACATCGACGGGCACGCGGTTGCCGGAGTCGTCAATGCGACCCGGGCCCACGGCCACGACCTTGCCCTCCTGGGGCTTCTCCTTGGCGGTGTCGGGGATGACCAGGCCGGATGCGGTGGTCTGCTCGGCCTCAGCGGTCTGGACGACGATACGGTCCTCGAGCGGCTTGATGGAGATCGACATTGGAGACCTCCTCCTTCTCTTCAACGTGCAGTAGAACGGCTTGTTCGCCCTCCCCAGACGTACCCGACCGCCGTCGCGGGGGTCGGTCCGGCACGATGCAGGAGTGCGAGTCGCAGAAGGTGCCCGCCCTGCGTCCCAGGACCGGGAGAGCACTCCACTGCGCCTGACGGAGAATCTACGACGGCGTTAGCACTCAGTCAACGCGAGTGCCAAAGCGTGGCGGCGGTTTCGCCGTGGGCGTCAGCCCTCGTCAGCGCCGGTGCTCCCGGGTCCAGGCGACAGCCTCCTTGACGCTCGTCTCTTGGCGCCCCAGGGTCGGGTCTCGTCGAGAGACGACATCGACGACGGCCTTGATCGCCGCCGCTCGCTCGCGCGTCCAGCTGACCGTCCACCCGATGCGGTCGCTGCGGGCCCGCGAGTCTCCGACACCGTCAACGTCGAGTCCGACTGAGCGGCAGATGGCGACTGCGCGCGGCTCATGGAAGTCTTGGGTCACGAGCAGAGCCCGCTCGATCCCGAAAATCCTGCGTGCCCGCACGCAGGTGTCGTAGGTGTCGAAGCCCGCGTAGTCCACTGCGATCGCCTGGTCGGGAATCCCCTGGGAGAGGAGGTACCTGCGCATGACAGTGGGCTCGTCGTAGCCGGCGCGCCGGTTGTCACCGGAGACCAGGATCGCCTCGACGCGACCGCTGGTGTAGAGCTCGGCAGCGGTGTCGAGGCGGTGAGCCAGCCAGGGCGAGGGCCGTCCGTCGGCGTCAACGGCCGCCCCCAGGACGATCGCCACCGGCGCCCTGGTCGCCTCGCCGTCACCGCGGCTCTCACCGGCGATCTCGATGTGCCCGGCGCTGATCGTCCACGCCCAGATACTGGCCCCGGCCGCCAGGACGGCCACAACCCCCATGACTGCCACAGAGATCCGCAGCACCGACCGCAGAAGCACCCTGGGGCGCCCCGCAGCGTCAGGCCGCCGGGCTGTACTCACGCCATCGCCCTCGCACCCTGCGGCGGCACCGTCGCCCTGACTGGCACCGCCCCGGGACTCCTCCTCACCCATCAGTCCCCACCCGTCCTCCCGTCCAGTGCCTTTCGGCCCCGCCGGTGCGCGGCGCCTCGGCACACAACCCTACTCACCGTCTGCCAGGCAGGGTCCCCCAGGGTCCTCGGGGTCCCCAGGGCCCCCTCCCGGCCTCCCTGCTTGGCCCCCTTCCCGCTCCACCCAGTGAACATCACGCCCACTGGCAGGTTCTGCATGGAATGATCGGGGGTGATGGCTGAGAACCACGTCGCGCTCCTGCTGACTCCCGAGGGATGGAAGCTTCTGTCCTCCCTGCCCCCCTACGACCCCTCCGAGGCCCTGTCCCTGGGCCGCTCTCTGCGCGAGGAGGGACACTCCCCCGCCCTGGTGGCGGCCGCGCTGACGCAACAGCGCCTGCGCGAGCGGGCCGCGGCGAAGTTCGGCCCCTTCGCCCAGCAGATGCTCTTCACCGCCGACGGCCTGGAACAGGCCACCCGACTGACGGTCTCGGCCCACCATGCGGCCCGTTACGCGGCCGCGGGCGTGACGAAGGTCGCGGACCTGGGTTGCGGGATCGGGGGCGACGCCGTCGCCCTGGCCGGGCTCGACCTGCCGGTGCTCGCCGTGGACCGAGATGAGGCCGCAGCCGCCCTGGCCACCATCAACCTCATGCCCTTCCCCCACGCGAGCGTCGAGTGCGCCGACGCCCTGGAGATCGACCTGGTCGAGCGAGGGGTGGACGCCGTCTTCGCCGACCCCGCCCGCCGCGCCGAGGGACGTCGCATCACCGACCCGGAGCAGTGGTCCCCGGCCCTGTCGCAGGTGCTCGCACTGCGCGAGACCGTGCCCGCCCTGGGCGTCAAGGTCGCCCCCGGCATCGACCATGCCGCACTGCCGGCCGATGCCCACACCCAGTGGGTGAGCGTGGACGGCGACGTCGTCGAGGCGGCCATCTGGTGCGGACCGCTGGCGCCGGAGGGGCCCGGGCGCTCCGCCCTGATCCTGCGCTCGGGGGCACAGGGCACAACCGCCTGCACACTGGTCGATCCCAGCACCACCGACCCCTCACAACCGCCGATCCAGCTCGACCCGATCAG
>CAJZFF010000148.1 GCA_915069725.1 uncultured Actinomyces sp. | reverse complement strand
AGACTCACTCTTCTCGGTCTGCTCAGCGCCAGGCCGGGGCACGGATACGATCTCAAGCGCTCCTGGGACCACTGGTTCGCCGCCTCCAAGCCGCTGGCCTACGGCCAGGTCTACGCCACGCTCGCCCGCCTGGTGCGCGACGGGCTCATCACTCAGATCGAGACCGAGCCCGGCGCCGGCCCGGAGCGCAAGCGCTACGAGGTCACCGACGCCGGGCGCCAGAGCGTCGAGCAGTGGCTGCTGACCCCGGTCACCCCGGCCGGCGACGTCCAGGCCGACATCTTCGCCAAGACCGTCATCGCCCTCATGCTCGACGACGACGCCGGACGCCTCCTCGACCTCCAGCGCGCCGAGCACATGGCGCGTATGCGCGAGCTGACCCGCCTCAAGCAGGACGGAGACCTGCGCACGGTGCTGTTGGCCGACCACGCCCTGTTCCACATCGAGGCCGACCTGCGCTGGATGGAGACCACCGCGGCCCGCCTGAGCGAGCTGCGCGAGGAGGTGCGCTCATGAACGCCACCCCCGTCACCACCGCCGTCACGGCCGCCGACGTCACCTCCGCACCCGGTCAGGGCCAGGCCGGCCTGCCGGGCGAGGTCATCATGCGCGCCCGCGGCCTGGAGATGAGCTTCGGGCAGACCCACGCGCTGCGCGGCGTCGACCTGGATGTCGCAGCCGGTGAGGTCCTGGCCGTCACCGGCCCGTCAGGCTCGGGGAAGTCCACGCTCCTGCACGTCATGGCCGGGGTCCTCGTGCCCGACGCCGGGCGCGTCGACTACCACGGAGGCGACACGACCCAGGACATCGCGGCCCTCGACGAGGCCGCCCGCAGCCGCCTGCGCCTGAAAGAGTTCGGCTTCATCTTCCAGTTCGGCCAGCTCCTGCCGGACCTCTCCGCCCTGGACAACGTCACCATCCCCCTGCTCCTGGCGGGCACCCCGCGCCGGCGGGCGCTGGCCCAGGCCCGCGAGACCCTGGGCGAGCTGGGGTTGAGCGAGCACCTGGACAAGCGCCCCACCCAGCTCTCGGGCGGGCAGGCGCAACGGGCCGCCGTCGCGCGGGCGCTGGTGACCAACCCGCGTCTGCTCTTCGCCGACGAACCCACCGGCTCCCTGGACTCCCTGGCCGCCGAACGGACCATGGAGGTGCTCCTGAACTCAGTGCGTTCCCGAGGCGCCGCCCTGGTCATCATCACCCATGACGCGCGCGTCGCAGCCTACGCCGACCGGGAGGTCACCGTGCGCGACGGTCGCATCGGTCCCGGGGCCACACACGCCGTGGTCGGACCAAAGGAGCCCGGGCACGCCGCTACCGGGGGCCGGTCATGAGCCGTATCGCCCTGACCCGGCTGCTCGTCGCCAACGACCGCTCCGCCCGGCGCCGCCTGGCCGGGATCGTCGCCGGCGTCATGGTGGGGGTGGCCCTGTTCCTCATGCTGCTGGCCGCCGCCCAGGCCTTCCCCGAGCGCAGCATGCGCTCGAGCTGGGCGTCCACCGCCCTCATGCCCGGCCTCCCCGGGCAGTCGAACCACACCGACCTCCAGCCCGACCATGCCCTCACCGCCGGCGAGCTGGCCGTCGCCACCAACGTCGACGTCGTCGGCAACCAGACGATCACCGTGCTTAGGGTCGCGCTGCCGAAGTCGGGCACCACCTCGGTGAAGATCCCGGGCTCCGACATCGTCCCCAAGCCGGGCGAGTACCTGGCCTCCCCCGCCCTGGCCAAGCGCATCGCATCCCTACCCGCCGACCAGCTCGGCGACCGCTACGGCAAGCAGGTAGGGGTTCTGTCACCCGAGGCCGTCGAGGGCCCGGACTCGCTGGTGGCCGTCGTCGGGACGGACCTGGGGACCGTGGCGACCTCCAACTTCTACATCCCGCCCCAGGTGGTCACCTCCTTCCAGGGCATCGCCTACGAGAACGAGGCGTATCGGATCGCCACGATCGTCGGTGCCATCGCGGTGCTCGTGCCCGCGCTGCTGCTCGTCGGGATCGTCACGGATCTGGGGGCGGCGCAGCGGGCCGAGCGCTTCGCCACGCTGCGCCTCATCGGGGCCACGCCCCAGCAGGTGGCCCGCACCGCGGCCCTGGAGATCGGGGCCACCACCTTCGTCGGCGCCCTGGCGGGCGTGGCCCTCTACCTGGCCCTGATCCCGCTGGCCGCGCAGATCACACTGAAGTCGAGTCGCTTCTACTACTCCGACCTGCTGCGCTCACCGGTCAACGCGGTCATCGCCGTCGTCGTGACCACGGCGGGAGCGGCGGCCGTGGCCTGGTGGCGCACCCGACGGGCCGACCTCGGCCCGCTGGGCGGCTCCCGTGAGCGCACCGAGCGCCGCCCCCGCCTCATCTCGCTGGCACCCGTGATCCTGGGGACGGCGGGGCTGATCAGCACCCCGACGGTGGCCCAACAGAACTCCGATCTGACCATCTACCTGCTGCCGGTCTCCTTCCTGTGCGCGATGCTGGGGCTGCTGTGGGCCGGGCCGGTCCTGACCTGGTGGGTGGCGCGAGGCGGCAGGGCCCTGGCCCGTTCCGCGGCACAGGTCATCGGCTTCAACCGGATCACTCAGCACCCCCGGGCGGTCTTCCGGGCGGTGGCGGGCGTGGTCGTCGCCGTCTACGCCATGACGGTGTTCGCCGTCGCCATCACGGTGGCCGCCGGGACCCGTGACGTCACCCAGGGTGGTGGGCACCTGAGCCCCACGTCGCTCGAGGCGACGCCGGCGGTCAGCGACGAGGGCGCCCTGAACAGCGCCGTCGACCAGCTCGCCGCCGTGCCCGGGGTGACGACGGTCGCCGTGGGGAGGATCAGCGGGGACGGCAAGCAGGACAGCCGGGTCATCCTCGAGGCCGACAAGGCCGAGGCCCTCGGGGCGCCGCACGTGGCGTCCCCGGATGGCGCGGTGAGCATCAGCACCCGCTGGCTGTACGAGAACGCGGCGGCCTCGCCGTCGCCGGTCAGCGCGGAGGAGCTGGCGAGTGCCCGTGAGCACGGCGCGCCCATCGTCCTGGTGGGCACCGACCCGGCCAGCCCCGGGGCCGTCGAGCGAGCCCGCACCGCCCTGGCCACCTCCGGCCTGGCCCTGGGGACCGCCCCAACCTCACCCAGCTCGATCCAGGCCCTCCAGGACACCGCCATGGAGAACCAGTTCGCTCAGCTGGGCTACATCGGCATCCTCATCGCCGCGGGCATCTCCGCGGTCTCGCTGGGGGTCTCGACGGTGGCGGCGCTACTGGGGCGCCGGCGGGTCCTCGGTCTGCTACGGCTGGTCGGCATGCCGGCGGCGACGCTGCGCTCCATGGTCTCCTACGAGACGGTACTGCCGGCGGCGACGGCTCTGGTCATGAGCATCGGCCTGGGATGGCTGACCGCGTGGTCGCTGGTCGGAGGGGTATCGGGCCGCCACATCAGCTGGCCGGACGGTGGCTACTGGCTGGTGCTGGGGGTCTGTCTGTCACTGGTGGCGGTGGCGACCCTGGTCAGTGCCCGCTACGGCCGCCGCATGCTGGCCGGCACCACCGTCCGATTCGAGTAGAAGCGGCCCACAGTGTCCATATCGGTGACAAAGGCCGCGATCAGCCTCAGTCGCAGAAATGGAAACCGCATGATTCCGCGGTTCTTCTCGACGGAGTGACGGCCTGCGAGCTCCTTTGTGTCCGATATGGACACCTACCCCTCCTGCGAGCCCGGGCACCGGGGAGAACAACCCCCGGTGCCCGGAGCTGATCTGCGATAGAACAGGACCATGACCGCAGGACGGACCGACACGGCCGCAGGCTCCGCCGCCCCGGCCTCCCCGAGGCCGCCGGTCCTCACGGCACCGGACCTCGGTCGCCTGCGCGACGGCGAGGCCGATGAGCTCGCCGCCGGCGAGATGGTCGAGGACCTGGAACTGGTCGACGCGGACCTGAGCGGCGGCGACCTGTCGGCGCTCACACTGCTCAACTGCCGGTTCTCGGAGGTTTTCGCCAATGACACCGACCTGGCCGCGGCGCGGCTGGTCGACTGCCGCCTGGAGCGCCTGAGCGCCACCTACCTTCACAGCCCGCGCTCCACCTGGCGCACGGTGGAGCTGATCGACTCCCGTATCGGGGCCTGGGAGCTCTACGACGCCGATGTCGAGTCGCTCCTCATTGAGGACTGCCGCCTGGGCTTCACCAACCTCGCCGGAACCACTGTGCGCGACCTCCTCATCCGGGCCACCCGGATCGACGAGCTGGACCTGAGCGGCATCGACGCCCAGCGGGTCCACTTCGAGGACTGCCGGGTGGGCACGCTGCGCCTGCACGGCGGCAGCCTGAGAGACGTTGACCTGCGCGGACTGGAGATGAGAACAGTCAGCGGAGTCGGCTCTCTGGCCGGGGCGACCGTCAGCAGCGGGCAGCTCAGCGAGCTCGCGCCGCTGCTGGCGCAGCACCTGGGGCTGCGGGTCACGGATCAGGATCACGCACAGAATGTGACAACAAGGAGCAGACGAGCATGACGCTGCTGACAGCCGACGACGTTCTCACCGTGAAGTTCGAAGTCTCCTCATTCAAGGAGGGCTACAACCAGGATGAGGTCGACGTCTTCCTCGATGACGTGACGACCACGATGCGGGAGTTCGAGGAGCGGCTCGGCACGTCACAGGAATCCTCGAGCCCCTCGCACCGGAAGGCCGAGATCCTCCTGACCTCCGAGGGCGTCAGAAACATCCGGTTCTCGACCACCCGGTGGTCGGGCTACCGCATCGACCAGGTTGATGCCTTCCTCGTCCAGGTGCTCGCGACCATGGAGGCCCTTGAGGCGCAGCTGCGCACCAACGCATTCTCCGGCCAGCCCGTCACCGGAGCCGGCGGGGCCTACGGCGGCGGAACCTACGGCATGAGCCCGGCCCAGACCGGATACGCCCCGGGCACCGCCGAAGCCGGCGGCTCCCAGTACACCGAGGTGATCGCCCAGCGGGACCAGTACATCGCCCAGCTCCAGCAGGAGATCGCCTACTTGCGCGCCGAGCTCGAGTCCGCCCAGCGCCGCCTGGGGACGACCGGGTCCTAGGCCCAGCCACCCTTTTCAACCACCAAGCAGTCACAGCAAGGAGCAGATCGCATGACGATCCTGACGAACCATGACGTGGACAACGTGAAGTTCACAGCCACCCAGTTCCGAGAGGGCTACAGCCAGAGCGAGGTCGACCGCTTCCTTGAGAAGATCGCCATCACGCTGAAGGTTCTTCAGGAGAGAGCAGATTCCTCCGGGTACGCGCCCGACTCCACCCATGTCCAGGTGCTCACGGTCGATGACGTGCAGAACGTGAGGTTCGCAGCCACCAGGCTTCGGGAAGGCTACGAGCAGGACGAGGTTGACAGGTTCCTCGACCACGTCGTGGAGACGATGAGATACCTGGAAGCACATGGCGCCACGCAGACCTCGGGATACGAATCGCAGTGGGGCGGCAGCTCATGGAGCACCGGAGTCAACACGTACGGCAGTGCGTCGTACTCCGCGCCGAGCGGCACCGAGTCGTCCAGTAGTCAGGCGATCGCCCAGCGGGACCAGTACATCGCCCAGCTTCAGCAGGAGAACGCCTATCTGCGCGCCGAGCTCGAGGCCGCCCAGCGCCGCTCGGGAATGACCGGGTATTAGACCCATTGAGCCCCACAGGCCTGCCACGGCAAGGCGCCGGCCGGCC
>CAJZFF010000147.1 GCA_915069725.1 uncultured Actinomyces sp. | reverse complement strand
CCTCCGCATCCTCCTCACTGAGCGCGGCTGACACGGCCGGTGTCAGCGCCGACGCCGCCGCGGCCTCGGCCGCCTCCGCTGACGCCGCCCAGGTGGACCCCGAGGACCTTCTGCCGCCTCTGGAGTCCTTCAAGGACCGCTTCATCGACCGGGAGCTGACCTGGCTGGACTTCAACGAGCGCGTCCTGGAGCAGGCCGAGGACCACACCCTGCCCCTGCTGGAGCGCGCCTGGTTCCTGTCGATCTTCTCCTCCAACCTGGACGAGTTCTACATGGTGCGCGTCGCCGGGCTCATGCGCCGCATCAAGGCCGGCATCACGCCGGTGCGCGCCTCCGGCCTGGACGCCCACCAGGTCCTGGCGCAGGTCACCAGCCGCACCAAGGAGCTCACCGCCCGCCAGGCCGCCCTCTTCCAGGAGGACATCCGTCCGGCCCTGGCCGAGCGCAACGTGAAGATCCTGGGCTGGGACGAGCTCGACTCCGACCAGCAGGAGCGCCTGACCCGCTACTTCCGCCACCAGATCTACCCGGTCCTCACCCCGCTGGCGGTCGACCCCTCCCACCCCTTCCCCTACATCTCGGGCCTGTCCCTCAACCTCGCCGTCATCCTGCGCAACCCGCGCAGCGGCAAGGAGCACTTCGCCCGCATCAAGGTGCCCGACTCCCTGCCGCGCCTCATCCAGGTCCCGGGCCGCGAGCTCGACGCCGCGGACAAGGCCGCCGGCTGCGCCGTCATCCCCATCGAGATCGTCATCGGCCAGCACCTCGACCACCTCTTCCCGGGCATGGACATCCTGGAGCACCACCTCTTCCGGGTCACCCGCAACGAGGACCTCGAGGTCGAGGAGGACGACGCCGAGAACCTCCTCAAGGCCATGGAGAAGGAGCTCGAGCGGCGCCGCTTCGGCGACTGCGTGCGCCTGGAGGTGGAGGACACCATCTCCTCCTTCACCCGCCGCTACCTGGTGCGCGCCCTGGGCCTCAAGGGCGACGACGTCTTCGAGCTCCCTGCCCCCCTGGACCTGACCTGTCTCAACCAGCTCCACGACCTGGACATCCCCGACCTGAAGTACCCGCGCTTCGTGCCGGTGACGGCCGCGGGCCTGGCCGCCTACGAGTCCTCCTCCGCGCCGGACGTCTTCGCCGCCATGCGCGAGCACGACGTCCTGCTGCACCACCCCTACGACTCCTTCTCCACCTCCGTCCAGGAGTTCGTGGCCCAGGCCGCCGCCGACCCCAAGGTCCTGGCCATCAAGCAGACCCTCTACCGCACCTCCGGCGACTCCCCGATCGTGGACGCCCTCATCGAGGCCGCCGAGGCCGGCAAGCAGGTCGTCGCCATCGTGGAGATCAAGGCCCGCTTCGACGAGGAGGCCAACATCTCCTGGGCCCGCAAGCTCGAGCGCGCCGGCGTCCACGTCGTCTACGGCATGGTCGGCCTCAAGACGCACTGCAAGCTGCTGCTCGTCGTGCGCCAGGAGTCCGACGGCCTGCGCCGCTACTGCCACGTCGGCACCGGCAACTACCACCCCAAGACCGCCCGCGGCTACGAGGACCTGGGGCTGCTGACCTGCGACCGCGACGTCGCCCAGGACCTGACCACCCTGTTCAACCAGCTCTCCGGCTACGCCCCGCGCGCCCGCTTCCGCCGCCTGCTCGTGGCCCCCCGCGGCCTGCGCGACGGGCTCGTGGAGCACATCGAGCAGGAGATCGCCAACCGCAAGGCCGGCCTGCCCGCCTGGATCCGCATCAAGGTCAACTCCATCGTCGACGAGACCGTCATCGACGCCCTCTACCGCGCCTCGCGCGCCGGGGTGCCGGTCGACATCGTCGTGCGCGGCATCTGCGGCCTGCGCGCCGGCGTCGAGGGCCTCAGTGAGAACATTCGCGTGCGCTCGATCCTGGGGCGCTTCCTGGAGCACTCGCGCATCTACGCCTTCGCCGGCGGAGGCCAGACCGAGCTGTTCATCGGCTCGGCCGACCTCATGCACCGCAACCTCGACCGCCGCGTCGAGGCCCTCGTGCGCATCACCGACCCCGCCATGGTCGAGGACCTCGAGTGGCTGGTCACCCACTGCGCCTCCGACGACGTCGCCTCCTGGCACCTCCAGCCCGACGGCTCCTGGAAGCGTCGTCTCCTCGACGCCGAGGGCAACCGCCTCGAGGACATCCAGGACAGCCTCATGGCCCGGGCGCGCTCGCGCGTCAAGGGCCGGCACTGAGACGGCCGTGCCATGAGCCCGTCCAGCAAGAAGAACCGGTCGCGCGAGACCGTGAAGGCCGCCGGTGCCCTCGTGTGGCGTGAGAACGGCAAGCACCTCGAGGTGCTCCTGGTCCACCGCCCCCGCTACGACGACTGGTCCATCCCCAAGGGCAAGGTCGAGCCCTGCGAGTCGGTGCGCACCTGTGCCGTGCGCGAGGTCGCTGAGGAGACCGGCGTCCAGGTCGTCCTGGGCCAGCCCCTCAGCCGCGTGCACTACAAGATCGCCGACGGCTCGCGCAAGGAGGTCCACTACTGGGCCGCCCGCGTCGCCCCCGAGGACTCGGCCGCCGTCGCCGCCCGCTGCGCCGTCAAGCCCGCCTCGACCAAGGAGATCGACGCCGTCGAGTGGCTGCGCGTGGGTCAGGCCCGCAAGCGCCTGACCTACTCCTATGACCGGGACCTGCTCGGCGAGCTCGTCGACCTGTGGGAGGACGGCAAGCTCGACACCTGGACCCTGGTCCTCGTGCGCCACGGTCGCGCCGTCAAGCGCTCCGTGTGGAACCGCCCCAAGGAACGGGACAAGGAGACCGACGAGGCCACCCGCCCCCTGACCCACGACCAGGGCGAGACCCGGGCCCGCGCCCTCGTCCCGATCCTGGCCGCCTACGGGGTGGGGCGCGTCCTCACCAGCCCCTGGAAGCGCTGCGTGGACACGGTCGCCCCCTACGCCACGGCCGCGGGCCTGACCCTGGAGATGGCCGGGGCCTTCACCGAGATGGCCCACGCAAAGAATCCCAAGGGCGTGCGCTCCGTGGTCAAGAAGGTCCTGCGCGTGCGCGAGGAGCCGACGGCGCTGTGCACCCACCGCCCCGTCCTGCCCACCATCATGGAGGTCGTCTCCCAGTACGCCCCCGGAAAGCTCCTGCGCTCCGTGCCCGACCGGGACCCCTGGCTCAAGACCGGCGAGATCCTCGTGGTCCACATGGCCCGCCGCCCCCGCGGCAAGATCCGCGCCGTTGCGATCGAGAAGCAGCGCCCCGTCCTGTCCGAGGGCCGCTGACCGGACCACCGGTCTGCGCACCGGCCGAACCGCCGGCCGGGGCACCGGACCTCCTGGTGACGGTCCTCATAGGGAGTGTTTACCAACTGTTTACCCCGGTCACCCGGAACCTTCATCCGGGGCGCCTATCGTGACCGCTGCCTGACAATCGCCCGGTATCCGACTGGACCCCCGACCCCCTCTGACTGAGCGAGGAGAGCCTGTGCTCCTGACCCGTCGCGGCGCCCTGGGCGCCCTGAGCGTGGCCACCCTGACCGCGCTGACCGCCTGCGGGCGCGACGCCGGCGCCGCCGACCCCAACGCCTCCAGCGACCTGGTGGGGGAGATCCGCGGCGCGGGCGCCACCTCCCAGTCCGACGCGCAGGACGCCTGGATGAACACCTTCATGGGCGCTAACCTGCGCGCCACCGTCGACTACGCCGGCGGCGGCTCCGGGGCCGGGCGCACCAAGCTCGTCGAGGGCGCCGTCGACTTCGCCGGCACCGACACCCCCATGACCGCCGACGAGATCAGCCGGATCGGCGGCGCCGTCGAGCTGCCCCTCTACATCTCCCCGATCGCCGTGGCCTACAACCTGCCCGGCTTCACCGGCGAGTCCCACGTCAACATGACCGGCGAGGTCCTCGCCAAGGTCCTCTCCGGGGCCATCACCCGCTGGAACGACCCGGCCCTGGCCGCCCTCAACCCCGGCGCCGCCCTGCCCGACCTGCGAATCATCGTCGTGGGCCGCTCCGACGACTCCGGCACCACCAAGGCCCTGACCACCTACCTGGCCACCGTCGCCCCCAAGGCTTGGCCCCACGAGCCCGAGGAGACCTGGCCACTGCGCGGCGGCCAGTCCGGCGACGGCACCGCCGGCATGATCCAGACCGTCTCCGCGGCCACCGGCACCATCGGCTACGCCGACGCCTCCAAGGTCCCCGCAACCCTGGGCACCGTCGCCGTCGGCTCCAACGGGGCCTACGTGCCCGTCTCCGCCGACGCCGCAGCCGCCGCCCTCGACGCCGCCACCCTGGGCGCCGAGGCCGACGAGACCCGCCTGCTCTACAACCCCAGCCACGACGCCGACGGCGCCTACCCCATCGTCCTGGTCTCCTACCTCGCCGCCCGCCTGCGCTACGACGACGCTCGGATCGCCGCCGTCGTCAAGGCCTACCTGCGCTTCGCCGCCTCCACCAGGGGGCAGGACGCCTCCACCAAGGCCACCGGCTGCGCCCCCATCACCCGCCAGATGCGCGAGAAGATCAACGCCGCCATCGACAAGATCGCCGCCTGAGCCGCCCGGCGTCCCGACGCCGCACCGAACCACATGACCAACCAGCACCCACCCGCCCAGCCGCCGCCCCAGACACCCCGAGGAGGGTCAGCCGTGGCCAGCACCACCGCACCGCCGTCGTCGCCGCCCCCAGCGGGCACCGCGACCGCCTCCAGCAGCGCCGACGACGCCATCATCCAGCCAGGCAAGGCCCCCGGGCAGACCGGCAACCGCATCTTCACCGGCCTGTCCTTCGGCGCCGGCACCTTCATCATGGTGGTCCTCGCCCTCGTGGCCGCCTTCCTCATCCGGGAGGCGCTGCCCGCCCTGACGGCCTCGAGCGAGACCCTGGAGTCGGTCTCCTTCATGCGCGACCGCAGCCTGTGGGGCTACGTGGCCCCGCTCGTCTTCGGCACGTTGCTGTCCTCGACCGTCGCCCTGGGCGTCGCGGTGCCGCTGAGCATCGGGGTGGCCCTGTTCATCTCCCACTTCGCCCCGCGCCGCCTGGCCCAGGCCCTGGGCTACATGGTGGACCTCCTGGCCGCGATCCCCTCCGTGGTCTTCGGCCTGTGGGGCTTCCTGTGGCTGGTGCCCCTGCTCGACCCCATCAACACCTGGCTGAGCGAGCACCTCGGCTTCATCCCGCTGTTCGCCGACTACACGGCCCCGGCCAAGAACATCACCACCGCCTCCCTGGTCCTGGCCGTCATGATCCTGCCGATCATCACCGCCACCATCCGCGAGATCTTCCTCCAGACGCCCACCCTCCAGGAGGAGGCCTCCCTGGCCCTGGGCGCCACCCGCTACGAGATGATCCGCCAGGCCGTCCTGCCCTTCGGCCGCTCCGGCATCATCTCCGCCTCCATGCTGGGGCTCGGGCGCGCCCTGGGGGAGACCATGGCCGTCCTCATGATCCTCTCGCCCGGCATGGGACTGAACCTGCGTATCCTCCAGGCCGGCCAGCACCAGACCATCGCCGCCAACATCGCCTCGCAGTTCCGCGAGGCCTACGGATTGAGCGTCAACGTGCTCATCGCCACCGGCCTGGTCCTGTTCATCATCACCTTCGCGGTCAACTCCCTGGCGCGGTGGATCATCGCGCGCCGCTCCGAGTTCTCAGGAGCCAGCTGATATGACGCCCACACACACGCCCGAGCCCACCTCCGACGCCGCTTCC
>CAJZFF010000146.1 GCA_915069725.1 uncultured Actinomyces sp. | reverse complement strand
GGGGGGCGGGCGGGGAAGGAGCGCATATGTGATTTGTTCATCAACTACTTGCCTTATCCTAGTGACCGTGCGGCAGGTAGTCGTCGTACTGACGTCAGCATAGTTCAGTGGTGCTCGTATTTGCCTCCCGAGAGCGATACATGGCGATACAAACCTTGCTACTGTCGTCGACATCAATCACGCCATTGCGTGGGGTGGTGGTCCCGTGGGCTCGCCGCCCCGCCCCCGAGAACAGAGAAAACATGGGATCTCCCGCTTACCTTGCCGAGCGCCTCCACCGCGAGGAGGGTGTCGTCGCCATAGGGGTCGACGTCAGTGCCGACGGCATCACCGCGGTTGTTGCAGATGGTGGGGGGAGCGTCATCTCCTCCCTGGAACGCCCAGTGCCCAAGGAGTGTCGTTCCAACAACGCTCACCGACTGGCCCAGGAGATCGGCAGCGCGATCGAAGCCTTGTGCACGCGCGTCGCCGACGACCCCAGCGGTGAGGCGTCCGGGGCGGCGGCCCTCGTCGTCGGGGTCTGTGTGCCGGGCGTCGTCGACGAGGACGAGGGGCGCGTCCGTCGCAGTGAGGCCCTTGGATTGCAGGACGTCCCGTTGGCGAGTCTTGTGAGGCAGTCGCTGTCGTCGTGGGTCACTGGGTCGTCCGGGCTCTCCGGAGGCCTTGAGGTGATGCTCTATCAGGACGCTGGTTGCGGCGCCTGGGCTGAGAGCCAGTGGGGCGCGGCCGGGAGGGACTGCCTCTATCTGGCGGTTGGCGAGCGGATCTCCTCCGCCGTCCTGCTGGGCGGCGCCCCTGTGCTCGGTGAGGGCTGGGCCGGTCAGGTCGGTCGGATCCTGGTTCCCGATCCGGACTGGAGCGGGGAGAGGGCCCGCCTGGAGGATGTCGCCTCCGTCGGTGCGATGGTGAGGCGACGCACCGCCGGCATGGTTGATGACTCCGCAGGCTCCCTTGACTCCGGTGACTCCGGTGACTCCGTCTCCGGCGCTGTCGCGGCGACCTCTCGCAGCTGCGATGACGCTTCCCACGAGCCGTCCACTCAGTGCGCCTCGGGTCTGGAGTCTCTCCTGGGCGCGATCGCCTCGGGGGACCGGGAGGCGCGCCGCGTCTGGGACACCGGCCTGGACTGCCTGGCTGAGCTCATCGCTCAGGGTGTGGGTCTGCTCGGCCCCCTCGACGTCGTCGTCAACTCCGAGCTGATGCGGGCTGATGAGGTTGTCTTCCTTGAGCCTCTGCGACGCCGGGTGGCTGACCTCGTGGGTGACCTGCCAGCACCGCGGCTGGTGGCGGCCCGGCTCGGGGCGTCGGCCCCGGCGTTGGGAGCAGCGGGACGCGCACTCGCCGACTGGAAGTAGCCTGACAGCAGCCCGAATGCCACCTCGCGTCTCTGCGCCCTTGGCTGATAACTCGCTTATGGCGTTGCGGAGACCCACAATGGGGGCAGGCCGTGGCAGTATGTTCGCCAACTGTAGTTGTCCAAGCCGGTTGAGGAGAACCAAACGTGTCCCCCAGGAGAGAAGCGAGGCGCAGCGCGTGACCCTGTCTGCTCGTCCGCTTCGCATCGGCATCATGGGTGGAACCTTTGATCCGATCCACCATGGGCACCTGGTCGCAGCCAGTGAGGTGCAGAACGTCTTCGCTCTCGACGAGGTCATCTTCGTGCCTACCTGGGCCCAGCCCTTCAAGAAGGAGCGCAAGGTCTCCCCGGCCGAGCACCGTTACCTCATGACGGTGATCGCCACGGCCTCCAACCCGAGGTTCACAGTCTCCCGGGTCGATATCGACCGGGGTGGTACGACTTACACGATCGACACCCTTCATGACATCGCGGCTGAGTACCCGGGCGCGGAACTGTACTTCATCACCGGGGCGGACGCGCTGGCGCAGATCCTCACCTGGAAGGACAGTGAGGAGATCTTCGACCTGGCTCATCTGGTGGGGGTGACGCGTCCCGGGCACGTCCTCAGTGACTCCGGGGTTCCCCGTGACCGGATCTCGCTGGTCGAGGTGCCGGCCATGGCGATCTCGTCGACTGACTGCCGCCAGCGGGTCGGGGAGGGGGCTCCGGTGTGGTACCTGGTCCCTGACGGTGTCGTGCAGTACATACGCAAGTACGGGCTCTATCGTATGGCCTTGCGGCCGGCGTCGGCGACGTCGATGACGGCGAGAGTGGCCCGCGAGCAGTCCCTGAGGAAGGAGAACGACGGTGAGCACTGAGCAGACCGGCGTCAATGCCCCCACGTCCGAGGAGCCGACGCAGGATGAGCACGCTCCACGCGGTAGTCGTCGTGCGATCCGACAGGCGGAGCGCGCCGCGGAGCGCGAGGCGATCCTGACCGGTCAGCAGCCGCTCCTGACCCGGCGTGAGATGCGGCGTCTGCGCGAGGAGGCCAAGGCGCTCAGGGCTGCCGTCGAGGCGGGCGAGATCACCCCTGAGCAGGCTCAGGCGCTCCAGGACCCTCTTGCCGATCCTGCGTCGGTCACCTCCCGTTCCTCCGCCACCTCCGGTGACGAGGCCGAGTCCGGGCCGGGGGAGCCGGCCGAGCCCACCGCCCTGGACGGGGGTGACTATCTCGAGCAGGGCGGGCAGAACCCGCCCCTGAGCATGTCCGTCCCCGAGGTGCCGGCCGCCTCTGCTCCGAGCTGGCGCTCGCTGTCGGCGGCCGAGGCCGTGGCGATCTCCGAGATCGAGACAGGCCTGATGGAGGCCGTCGACCTGCCGGTGGCCACCCTTGACTACGACGCTCACTGGGCCGCGAACGCCAGCTCCGAGCCGGCGCCGGTCCCCACCCGCTTCTCACTCAAGGACCGTCTTGAAGGAGGCACCGTCGCCGAGGCGGAGGAGCCGGAGAGCCCACAGGACAATGAGCCTCAGGGCGCCGTCGAGGTGAGTGGCGGCGTTGAGACCGAGGAGCCCGCCACCAGCCCCTACGACTACCGGGAGGGTCTCGAGCCGGTGGCTCAGGACGACGCGGGCGCCTCCTCGCAGTCCTCCTCCTCGGCGGTCGAGGCCGTGAGCGCCGCCTCCGCTGTTCCCGCCGTCTCCGCAACCGCCCCCGGTGCTGCCGACGTCGCCGCCTACGGGCAGGCCGGGGCCATGCGGAGCGCCGAGCCTACCCGCAGTGGGGTCAGTGCTGGATCGGCGTCCTCCGCAGGCTCGGTGCGCCGACCCATCGTGCGGATTCCGGCCGCTGCGCAGGGGGTGCGCACCGTGAACGCCTCCACGGGAGAGCTCAGCTCGGTCCAGCCCGTGGACAGCTCGCCGTCGGCCCAGGAGGCCGCCGACGTGCAGGACGTCTACGGCACCCCCTCCATCGAGGAACCGATGGTGCAGGATGACGCCGAGGTCGAGGTCGACATCGAGGCGCAGACCATGGTGGTGTCGACGTCGGCGCCCTCGACTCAGGGGGCACAGGACTCCGAGTTCGGTGCGCCCGGGGCCCCGCAGTGGAGGTCGCTGCATCAGCCCCCGCAGGCGGGTAGCTTCCAGGAGGCGATCGTCGACGGAACGGCCGAGACCGCAGCCGTCTCCGGCGATGCCGTCAGCCCCTACGCCTTCTACAGCGACGAGGCCGAGAACGGCAACGGTCCGATGGGCGCCTCCGAGTGGGACTCCGTGGCGGTCCCGGCTGCTGAGGTGCCCGAGGAGCCCTACCTGGCTCCCGTCAACGAGGTGACCGGAAGGGTTCCCACCCCGGATCACGTCCTGCCGATGGAGCAGCCCGGCTCTTCGCGTACCGGCAAGATTCTCATGGCCGCACTCATCATCGTCCTGTTGCTGATTATCATCGCTGTTGTCCTGGCGCTGCTGATCTCCAACGGCAAGCTCGGTGGTGGCACGAGCGCCATGGCGGCCAGCATCGGTGCGGGGGAGTGGATCCGTCAGCTCGTCTGACGGAGGCGGGCACGGTACAGTCGCCGCTGCCGCATGATGTCCGACTGACCGTCCCGAAGGAGATCCGTGTCCGCCACTGAACACGCCACCGGCCTGGCGATCGCTGCCGCTCGCGCGGCGGCCGATAAGAAGGCTGAGCACCTCGCCGCCATCGATGTCTCCGAGCGACTGGGGCTCACCGACGTCTTCCTGCTGGCCTCCGGGGCGAACGACCGCCACGTCCACGCCATCGTCGATGCGGTCGATGAGGCCATGCACCGAGCCGGGGCCAAGCGCCGTACCCGGGAGGGCTTCGCCGACGCCCACTGGGTCCTGGTGGACTACGGCGACGTCGTCGTTCACGTCCTGCAGAATGAGGACCGGGAGTTCTACTCGCTCGAACGCCTGTGGAAGGACTGCCCCGCCATCGAGCTGCCGGCGGACCTGGCACATGAGGGCATCCGCGACGGTGATTCCCTCGGCGGTCGGGAGACCACCGCGTCATGACGGATCTCATTCTGTGGCGCCACGGCCAGACCGACTACAACAGTCAAGGGCGCATTCAGGGCCGGGTCGACGTCCCTCTCAATGAGACCGGTCGTGACCAGGCCCGGCGCGCCGCCGAGGACATCGCGGCCCTGGGGCCTACTCGCATCGTCTCCTCCCCGCTGACTCGGGCTCGGGACACGGCCGAGGCGCTGGCGTCGCTGACCGGACTGAGCGTCGAGATCGATGAGGGGCTGGCGGAGAAGTCCTTCGGGGACTGGGAGGGCCTCAAGGCCGCTGACATCAAGAAGCAGTGGCCGGAGCACTACGCCACCTGGCGGGCCGGGGGAGACCTCCCTCAGTTCCGGATCGAGGGGCGCCGTCATACCGCCGAGAGAGTGGGGGAGGCGCTCAAGGCCATTGTCGCAGGTTCTCAGAAGGACGACGTCATCGTGGCCGTCTCCCACGGAGCGGCCACCAACCTGGGGGCCACCTACCTGTTGGGGATGGACGCCCAGCAGTGGTTCGGCCTGCGTGGCATGAGCAACTGCTGCTATGCACTTCTGCGGACCAACAAACGGCCTCCGGGCTGGGCGGTGGTGACGTGGAACGCCGGACCACCGGTGGACTCCAGTCCGCTGGGCAGGATCCTGGGCTGAGCAGGTGAGGTAGCGCACGTGGTGCGGATTTGCTCTGACGGGTCCGAACTTCATACAGTTATCCGCGTCGCCGCACGCGAGCGACGCCCGAACGGGGCTATGGCGCAGTTGGTAGCGCGCTTCCATGGCATGGAAGAGGTCGGGGGTTCGAATCCCCCTAGCTCCACGGTATGCATTTCGACATCGGTCGTGATGTGTGTGCGGATGGGGCTATGGCGCAGTTGGTAGCGCGCTCCCACTATTGTGGGGGAGGCGGGGGTTCGATTCCTTCTAGCTCCACGAATAAATGAAGCCTTGTTCCGTGTTTACGGAGCAAGGCTTTTCTGTTATCCGGCATGCTGCTGCCTGAAGATCTTCCTCGGATCACGGGGGCTAATGCCCGGCCGCGCTGCTCACCGGGCATCCTGTGCGGTAGAAAGGCCTGCATTTCTTTACGGAATTCTCCCATCGAGGCGTATTGTGATCTGTGGGCGCCCACCGATCTCCATTGATCCCCACTGCGGTGCCCCTATGTTGTAGGAGTGCTATGTCCAGCAATACTGTTCCCGCTGCACCAGGTGCACGTGAGCTCACGGTGCGAGGCGTCATCATCGGAGGCCTCATCACCCTGGTCTTCACCGCGGCCAATGAGGCTTATTCATAGGGGTGTTTAGGGTGTTTTGTTGGTAATAGCGTGTCGCTAA
>CAJZFF010000145.1 GCA_915069725.1 uncultured Actinomyces sp. | reverse complement strand
CGACCTGCGCCAGGGCCGGCACCATACTCCGGGGGACGGTCGGGAAGTGGGCGAGCGCGCGCAGCACTCGCGTCGCTGACGTGGAATCCTCCAGCAGGTCGCGGGCCCTTGCCAGCTCCTGGGCCATCCACGGCCAGCTGACCTCGGACTCACAGGTCCACAGGGCCCAGTCCCAGGTGATCGTGCGTACCACTTCAGGCAGGTGCCCCGCCCGAGCCAGCGCGTCGGCGACGAGGCGTGGGTCGGTGTCCCACGGCAGACCTTTCTCCAGGCGGCTGCGGGCGATGCTCCTGCTGACGCGCTCATCAGATCCGTCCAGGGAGCGGCACAGCTCGTCGAGCGTCGCAGCGCGATCCTCAGGCAGGGGGATCACCGGTGGAACCGTGACCGGCGGACTCTCACCCGGCTCCACTCCGCTTCCCCCCTCCATCTGCTTCCCGATTTCCTGACTCGTGTCGTCGGGCGGGTTCTGTGATCTGGACGTGACCTGCATACCCGCATTGTGCCGGTCCCAGGCGGCGCCGGATGCGGAAATGACAGCACGTTAGATATCAAGGCGCCAAGGCTTCGAGCCGGTCGACGACGGCGCAGGCCCCCCTCGGCAAGCGCCGCCGCCAGGGTGGTGAGCTGGAGGTCACCGGCCGTGCGGACTCGCGTGCGCAGGACATGCGTCACCATGCCCGTGGGCCGCATCGTCCCGGAGGCGGCGAGCGCCGTGAGCGCGTCGTGCACGTCCCGCACCAGTGCCCGTATTGGCAGGGGATCCGTCCCGTTCGTCTCGGCCTCTTGTGGGCGCTCCTGCTCCGCGCGCCTGCGCGGCCGGCTGTGTCCCCGCCTGGAGGCGCCGTGAGAAGGAGGGTAGGTGGCCGTCAGAAGGCTGATCCGGTCGCGCTCGCGCACGAAGACACCGGAGGGGCGGTCACCCTCGACAGTGACGGCATGGACCTGAAGGTCGCGGGAGAGCACGTCGGAGACCATCTGCATCTCCCAGCCGTCGACCTCCATCGACAGCAGGTGCCTGCGCCCGTCGGTACTCATCACCGGCAGCAGGTAGTGCTGGTGGACCTCGTCGATGCCGATCGGTCCCAGGCCGTCCTGGGCAACCATGATCAGACGGAGCCGGGGTACGGGGGCCTCGAAGCGGGCCACCTCCGGCCCCGAGCCGGTCTGTTGGAGACGATCGGCCACGGCTTCCAGGTCGATGTCGTCGTAGTCGGGCTCGGTGCTGCGACGGGTGACGGACGTGCGGTTGGAGGGGGCCAGGGTGCCGTCGGGGCGGCGCTCGGCACCTGTCAGGTGCAGGGGGCCAGACAGGATGTTCCTCACCGATGTACCCCACAGGAGGGTGGCGTCCTGCGAGTAGTGGAAGGCGGCGTCGGCCCCGGCGGCGCGCCCGGTGGTGACCATCTCCGGTCGGCCCTTGTCCAGGTCCCAGAGTCTCATGGTCAGTCCTCGGCTTCCCGAGGGGGCCGTCCACCAGGTGGCGCTCAGCGGGAGCAGCAGCCCGGTCCGAGCCGTCTCCGTGTCGGTTCGCCCGATGAGAGCGGGGTCGGGTGGGCCTGTGACGGCTGTGAGCGCCTGAGTCAGGGACCAGGCGGCGGCCAGGGCGCTGAGGACGGTGGACTCGTCGACGGCGTCGTCGCGCTCGGCGAGCGCTCGGAGCCTCCCGGCGGCCGAGGTCAGCAGTCGGGACAGGCGGGGCAGCTCCTCCAGGCGGGTGACCTGGGCCAGGCTCTCCAGGTCGGTGGCGCTGCGGGGGCCGGCGTGTGAGAGCCCTGCGGAGAGGAGTGTCTCGATGGAGGTTGAAACTGTTGAGACGACGTCTCGCTTCCGGTCGTCGAAGGTGGTCTTCTCGTCCGGCCACGGCCAGGGGCGGTCTGCGCGGGCGAAGAGCCGGATGACGGCCTGAAGGCACCAGGCCGCGTTGGCGGCCGAGGAGTGGCGTCCTGAGACGATCATGCCTCGTGGCCCCAGTCCCGCGATCACGACGATCTCGGGGGCGTCGGGCCAGGTGATGCTCAGGCGTCCAGGGGCACTGGTCACCTCGGTGCTGGCGGCGAGCCGATCCGGTGCGGTTCCGGCCAGGGACGCCTGCGCGCGCCGTCGGGCCTCAGCCCCCAGGGACTTCTCGACGGCGGCCGGATCCCAGGCGAGGACCTCCTCCAGGACCGGATCGCTCGGAGTCGCTTGGGCGGGTGCGGAGGTCTCGCAGGCATCCGGGGATGCGGGGGCGGTTGGCGTCTTGGCGGCCGTGGCGCTCTCGTCGGCCCCGTCCCGCTTGACGGCTTCGCGCATCCACAGGCAGGCGGCGAGGATGTGCACGCAGACGCCGGCCACGGGGCAGGGACAGCGCGCGTCCTGCGGGCCGGAAACGGCCAAGGTGACAGAAACCGGTGGCCGGCCGACACCGATGGTCACCTCCTCGGCCACTGGCTGCGCCCCTGCTCCGGGGTCAGCCGGCTCGTTGACGGGTGCGACCCGGTCGGCGGCCAGCTCGGCGCGCCCACGACGCAGCAGGCCCCGGTTGCCCAGGGCGATCAGGGCGACATCGTCAAGCGCACCGTAGACCGAGAAAGCAGCGGCCCAGGGGCCACAGTGGGCTTCCGGGGCCGGGGCGTCGGAGGCGCCGGCGGAGCGTTGGGACTGGCCGTTGTGCTCCTTCATACGGTCACCTCAGCCAGCCAGGCGGCGAACCGGTCCGGGGTCATGGCGGCGATCCTCATACCGACCTCGGCCAGGCGCTCGGCCACGTCATGGTCGTACCAGGCGTGGCCCCTGTCGTCCAGGGAGGCCAGCCCCAGCACGGTCACGCCTTGGGCAACCAGGTCACGCACCCGTTTGACGAGGGTGGACACCGATCCGCCCTCCTCGAAGTCACTGATGACCGTCACAATCGTTCGACTGGGACTGGTCACGGTTCCCGCGGCGTAGCCGACGGCGTTGGCTATGTCCGTTCCGCCTCCCAGCTGACTGGTCATGAGAACCTCGACGGGATCGTGAACCATGTGGCTGAGGTCGACGACGGTGGTGTCGAAAACGGCCAGTCGTACGGACAGGCCGGGAAGACCCGCGAGGATCGAGGCCATGATGGCGCTGTGGAGCAGGCAGGAGGCCATGGAGGCGGACTGGTCCACGAGGATGATGACGTCCCAGGTCAGGTTGCGTCTCCTCTGGCGGGACATGAAGCGCACGTCCTCGACGATCATGCGGCCGGTGTCCGGGTCCACGTTGCCCAGGTTCGCGGTGACGGTGCGACGCCAGTCGAAGTTGCGCGCCAAGGCGTGAGGGCTGTTGCTGCGCCGACGGACTCCGCTCAGGGCCGTCGTCACGGGGTACTGCAGGCGCTCCATGATGTCGGCGACGATCCGGGAGATGAGGGCGCGCAGCCCGTCAGTGAGCTGGGGTGAGATCGTCCCCTTGATCCGCAGCAGTGCGGCCCCGAGCTCGGGACTGGTGTCGATGGCCTCGATGGCATCCGGGTCGGCCAGCAGCTCGGCGAGCCCGTACCGGGTCAGCGCGTCGCTCTCGAGGCGTTGGAGGGTGGAGGCCGGGAAGAGTCTGCGGGCGCCATCGAGCCAGTCGACCGCCCGTATCACCGACGGCCCCAGGGTGGCTCTCGTCCCGTCGCCGCCTCCTGCGCCCAGCCGGTGCCCACGGCCCGTGTACTCGCGGTCGTAGACGTAGCCCAGGGCGTCATCAAGGTCTGCGTCCTGGTGCCTGCGCGGCAGATTCGGCTCGGCGTATCGGCCCAGCACCATGCGCCAGCGACGTGCTGCCAGGTCACCGTCCGGCTTCTCCCCGGAAGCGGAGGCGCTCAACGGCATGTCCTTCGTCACCCTGCCCACTCCCCCAGTCCATCGCGCGCCAGGGAGGCGACCAGCTCCCGCTCAAGCTGGGCCCCGAGCGCGGCGTGGGCCGGATCCACCATCCAGACGGTGTCGAGATCGGAGGCGGCGGTCCCGACGAGCTGCGCCACCATCCCTGCCAGGCGATGGGTCTCCATGGGCCTCAGCGTGGTGAAGGCCCGGCGCAGGTCGGGCAGCGCGGCGACGAAGGCCCGATCATCAAGGCGGGTCAGAGCCCCGGTGACGGCCTCGACGGCGTCGGGAGAATGCAGAAGCACGTCCGGGGCGGTTCGCACCAGGCCCACGATGAAGTCTGCGGCCCGCGCCGGATCCGCACCCACGTCGAGATGAGTGACGACGGCGCGCACCGCCTCCTCCTCGCTGAGTACCCGCACCGAGGCCGCGATGCCGGTGGCACAGCCGACAAGGGACGCGGCCGCGTCGCGGTTTCGACGCAGAACCTCGATCTCACGCAGTACCGCCCCGAAGCCGGCGCCCTGGGAGGCCTCACGCTCGCGCTCGTCGTCGCCGACCGACCTGATGATGAGGTCCCGCACCGAGATGAGGGCGTCAACGGCCCCGGCCGCCTCCTGATTCTCCAGCCCGACCAGGCCGGAGACGCACCGGGCGATCATGGCGTCGCCCCGGTGCAGAATGGACCGGATCCGGGCGCCGGCATCGTTCAGACGCAGACGGGACGTGGACTCGATGAGACCCGCCAGCCGGTGCAGGGCCTCAACGAGCTCCCCCAGGTCGCTGAGACGGCCGAGGCTGTTCTCGAGGCGGTCGCAGACATCGCCGGCCTCGGCGCCGAGTCCCATGACCGCCAGCTCACTGACCAGCGCCACCAGGGTCTCAGCGCTGAGCTCACCGGTGAGCCGCTGGGCCAGTCGGGTTCGCACCAGGACATCGAGATCGGGCGCCTCCTGGGCCGCGCGCACGAGTGCGGCCTCCACCATGGGGGTCCAGCTGTAGACCCACTCCTCCAGGAACTGTCCCATGCCGGTGCCGGAGACGAGGTCGGCCCCTGAGATCTGGTGGGCGAAGCCGGAGCCGACGAAACGCAGGCGGGCGAGCAGCTCGCGGCGCTCGCGGTGGCGAGGTCGGCGGCTGGTGTCGAGGCTGACGCGGTGCTCGACGGCGTCGTCAATAATGAAGCGCGCGGTGCGCAGGCGGCCGCGCACCTGACGGACCAGTGGCGGGCTGGCGATGCCGTCGGGCACCTCTCCCACGTCGGAGGCGGCCAGGACGGAGGCGACGGCGGCTCCCAGATTGCCTGACAGCCCGGTTTCGTCCTTGACCAGGCAGCTGGTGAGGGCGTCAAGGATGTCGCACCGTCCGGGCCATGCCCGGCCGCGCAGTGCGGCCAGTCGCATGGCCTGCTCCACGGTGGCCAGCACCTGGGCGGTCCCCAGTGGTTCGCCGAGCCCGCGCAGGGCGGTGGCGACGTCGATGACCACGGTGGTGGCGAAGGCTCGGGCGGCCCCGACCGACTCCGGGACCGTCTGGGCAGTGCGCCGCTTGGCTCGTCGGGAGCCTGTGCCACTGCCCGCGAGAGGACCGGCCCCGGTGCGGGCCCGCCAGGCTCGCTGCCACAGGCCCGGTGAGGGCATGCCGGCGCCGTATCCGCGCAGGGCGTCGAGGCGTGCGTAGTCGTAGCGGATGAGCCATGCCGGCCCACCGGGTTGGGGCTGCGCCTCGGGCAGCCACGCGGCGTGCTCGGTCGCATCGAGGCAGTCGAGCAGTGCCATGGTGTGAAAGCCCCCGGTGACGACCACCACCGGGGCGGCCGGAGCCTCGAAGCCCTTCCCGTCTGCACCAGTCGATGCGGATGATTCCGGCAGGTACCGTCTCAGGGCCGCCGCC
>CAJZFF010000144.1 GCA_915069725.1 uncultured Actinomyces sp. | reverse complement strand
CAGCCACCTCCTTGTACAGGTCCATGCGCTGGGACTGGCGATAGGGCTCGTGAGGCCCGCCCTTGCCCACGCCCTCGTCCCAGTCCAGCCCCAGCCAGGTCAGGGAGTCCAGGATGGCGTCGAAGGACTCCTCGGAGTCACGGGCTGAGTCGGTGTCCTCGATCCGGAAGACGAAGGTGCCACCGGTATGACGGGCGTAGGCCCAGTTGAACAGGCAGGTGCGCACCATGCCCACGTGAGGGGTTCCCGTGGGTGAGGGGCAGAAACGTACGCGCACGGACGATGAGCCCTGCTCCGGGATACCGGAGACGGTGGGGGGCTCAGGACGGACAGCGGATGAGTGATCACTGAGTTCAGGCATGATGGGGCCAGGATAGTCCCCTCTGACGCCACCTAGGTGTACTGATCGGGAACCCCCTCGGGCGGGGCCCGGCCACACCGGCCGCCGTCGCCGGCACCGTGAACGCTCCAGCGGCCATGACCAGCACTGAGGCCCCTGCGGCAATATGCCGAGCAGGCACTGTCCTCATAGCCACGACTTCCTTTTCGTGCGTCAACATGGTCTGAGGATCATGTGTTGCCCGAATTCATCATCGGACACGGGGACGCTATGAGGAAGTCCCTCACCTGCAGTACTCGACCTCGACTCCGAGGGATGGGGAACTTACCCCATCGCTCTGCGCACTCAGACGAATTAACGTGGCACCCATGAGATCATGATGTCGCCGCCAGGAAGTTCTCGCGGCTCCCAGCAGAGGTGATGACATCCCCAGTCCGTTCGGGAAGGCTCCCGACTCATCGTTCCTTGGAGGCCTCATGTCCCCGTCCCCACATCCCGCGGCACATTCTACCAGCCGCCGCCGATCGGCTCTCAGGCTCCCCCTTGTCACCGGCCTCAGCCTCGCCCTTGCGGTCCCGGTTCTCGCTGCGTGTCAGGACGAGTCCGGCCCCGCACGCTCCAGCACCTCATCAGGCAAGAGCTCGTCGCAGTCCTCGGACAAGCCCTCCGACTCCTCCAGCACAGAGGGCACGGAGGTCAATGGAGGAGCAGCCGGCTGGCACATCATCGTGTCAGCACCGGGCTGGACCAACACGAAGCGCGATACCGGAGGAGTCAATGAGCTGGTCAGCGACGACGGCTGCCAGTTCGTGACGATGCAGAACCTCCTCAACGGACAGCTCTCCACTGACCGCGAGGACACAGAAACCCACGCGGCGAGCGAGCAGCAGAAGTTCTCTCAGGGTGTCACCCATGTGAGTTTCAAACCCGCACAGGATGATTCGACCTCCGTCAAAGACGCCTCTGGAAACGCCATTGAGACCAAGAGGCTGGACTGGACCTACACCGGCAAGGACGGCAAGGAATACCAAGCCACTGAGTTCATCAGAGCATTCTCGACCATCAAGAGGCCGACCATGCTCACCGCAACTCTCATCTGCCCCAAGGACAAGTACTCCACCGCCGTTCTTGACGATCTCATGAAGGACACGACCGTCACCGACCCGGGCCCGGCCGACATGGATGAGGGCGCATCCGGCGATGGCGCGGGCAAGGACTCCAAGAGCGACGACAAGAAGAGTGACCAGAAGGGCTCAGGCAGCTCACCCAAGGACACCTGATCGCCTGCCTCGGCTCCCCATGGCCGAGAAGCAACAGCCGAGGGGCAACACCAGCACTCGCCAATGGGCGGGATTCTCAGGGCACGCCCCGGGAGTCCCGCCCATCGTCGTCGGGACGAGGACTTAAGCTCCGCGGGGCTGGCCGCGTCGCCTCAGCGACGAACCACCGGGTTGGAGAAGGAGCCGATGCCCTCGACCTCGACCTCGACGCGCTGACCGGCTCGGATCTCGCCGACTCCCGCCGGTGTGCCGGTGAGAATGACGTCGCCGGGAAGAAGAGTGAAGATCGTCGATACGTAGGCGACCAGCTCGGGAATCGAGCGGATCATGTCAGCGGTGCGCCCCTCCTGGACGAGGCGGCCGTCGACCCGGGCGCGCACCACCGCGTCTCCGGGTGAGAAGAGCGGCTCGCGGCCGGGCTCGGGAACCTCGATCCACGGCCCCAGGGGGCAGGAGGTGTCGAAGGCCTTGGCCCGCACCCACTGCGGCTCGGCGCGCTGGCGGTCGCGGGCCGAGACGTCGTTGGCGACCGTGTACCCCAGGATGACGTCGTCGGCGTGCTCCACGGGGACGTCCTTGGCGAGGGTCTTGATGACGACGGCGAGCTCAGCCTCGTAGTGGACCTCCTCGCTCCATGCGGGCAGGACGATGGGAGCGTCCGGTCCGATGACGGAGGTGTTGGGCTTGAGGAAGACGATCGGCTCACGCGAGGGCCCGCACTCCCCCATCTCGGTGATGTGGTCCGTGTAGTTCTTCCCGATCCCCACGACCTTGGAGCGCGGGATGACCGGTGACAGGAGCCGGGCCTCACGCAGCTCGACGACCTCCCCGGTGGCCTCGGGCAGGGAGTAGAGAGGGTCTCCCTTGAGGACCAGGAGGTGCCCCTCGGACTCGCCCGAGACGGTCTCGTGCTCGGGCAGGCCCTGGACAATGCCGTAGAGGGGCTCGTCGCCGGTGGAGAAGCGCGCGATCTTCATGGGCCTCAGCCTAGCGCTGTTGGGATCAGCTGCCCGAAGCCTCCTCGAGCGCGGCGCGACGCTCCGTGATGGCGGCGTGGGCGGCGCCGTCAACGGCCCAGATGTCTCCGGGGAGCTTGCCGGGCAGGTAGGGGTTGTCGGTGGCGATGAAGCGGATCTCCTCCTTCTCACCGGCCTCGACGGCGCGACGCTGGGCCTCCCAGTCGCGTAGGGCCCCGAAGGCCCAGCCTCCCAGGGCGAGGATGGAGACCATGTTGATGACGGTCATCGCCCCCATGACGAGGTCGGACAGGCTCCACACGAAGGTGAGGGTGGACAGGGAGCCGACGGCGGTGGCCACGATGATCATGGCCCGCAGGGCGTAGTGCTTGTGCTGCTTGCCCTGGAGGTAGTCCATGTTGACCTGGGCGTAGGTGTAGTTGCCCAGGAGCGAGGAGTAGGCGAAGACGAAGATGATGACGGCCATGAGGTACTGCGCCCAGCCACCGAGGACGTTGGTGACCGATGCCGAGGTCAGGGTGTTGGCGGCGCCATTGGCAACCTCTGGGGCGGATTGGGCGGCCACCGGGTCGTAGACCCCGGAGAGCAGGACGATGAGGGCGGTGACGGTGCAGACCACGATCGTGTCGACGAAGACGCCCAGGGACTGCACGAATCCCTGCTGGACAGGGTGGGGGACGGTGGCGGTGGCCGCGATGTTGGGGACCGATCCCTCACCGGCCTCGTTGGAGAACAGGCCTCGGCGGGTGCCGTTGAGAAGTGCGGCGGTGAATCCCCCGGCGGTCCCGGCGAAGGCCTGGTCGACTCCGAAGGCGCCCTCGAAGATGGAGAGGATCGCTCCCGGGATCGCGCTGGCGTGCAGCACCAGGATGGCCACGGCGATGAGGGCGTAGACCACCGTCATGATCGGCACGAGCCACTCCGAGACGGCGGCGACCGACTTGATGCCCTTGAAGATGATCGGCGTGGTGATGACGACCAGAGCAACGGCGGTCATCCACGGCTCGACGTGGAAGGTGCTCTCCAACGTGGCGGCGATCGTGTTGGCCTGGGTGGCCTCGTAGGCGAAGCCGAAGACGAAGGTGATGACGACGGCGAAGAGCTTGGCGGCGGGCTTGGACCCCAGGCCGCGCTGGATGTAGTAGGCCGGGCCTCCGCGGAAGGTGCCGTCGGGGTGGGTGACCTTGTAGAGCTGGGCGAGGGTGGCCTCGATGAATCCGGTGGCCATGCCCACCAGCGCCACGATCCACATCCAGAACACGGCGCCGGGGCCGCCCATGGTGATGGCGATGGCCACACCCACGATGTTGCCGGTGCCCACGCGGGAGGCCAGCCCGACGGCGAAGGCCTGGAAGGAGGAGATCCCGCCCTCCTTGCTGTCACGGGAGGAGGTGATGGCCCGCACCATGTAGGGGAAGAGCCGCAGCTGCACGAATCCGGTTCGCACGGTGAAGTACAGGCCCCCCAGGACGAGCAGCCAGGCGAGCAGGTAGAGGAACAGGTACCCGGCGGCATCATCGAGGATCTTGGCGCCATCGTTGAAGAAGCGCTCCAAGGATGCGGTCCAGCTGTTGTCTGCGCTGGATGCCGCACTGGTCAGAGAAGCCAGAACCGGTTGCACGTGAGATCCTCCGTAGGGGTGGGACGACGGCGCGGGCGCGGTGGGCGTCGGGCGCGCGACCCAGCACGGGAGCGGTCCGTACCGGGATACATGTCCTGCCCACGTCACCCTCCTTCGGGAGGGAGGGCACCGTATTCGCGAAGGCTACGGATACAGTGTTTCGATTCGGTGACGGCCCTGCGGCGTCGCTGCCGCACGTGTGCGAGGCGACGTGGTGCGTTGTGCGCGACACCGCTCATCTACCGGTCGCCTGCCCCTCCCAGGCGCCTTCCGGCAGAGGCGCCGGAAGGTACTCGGAGTCCCTGCGGAAGACCGACTGGTCGCCCTCCGCCGTCGACCTGCCCCGCCTGGCCTCCCAGTCCCTGAGCGCGCCGACGACCCATCGGCTCAGGAGCACCAGCGCCACAAGGTTGATGATGGCGCCCAGCCCCAGGAGCACGTCCGCCAGGGTCCACACGGTGGTCAGCTGCTGCACGCTTCCGATGCCTGCGCAGATGACGGCGCTGATCTGGAGTGCTCGTGAGATCCAGGGGCGGTCGGTGAGGTAGTCCAGGCAGACCTGGGCGTAGGAGAAGGCCCCGATGATGGTGGTGTAGGCCAGAACGACGACGAGCAGCGCCATGGGCCAGCGGCTCCACTCCCCCACGAGGTGGGCGATGGCGTCCTGGGTCAGGGTTCCCGCACTCTCCTTGGCGCTCGCCCCGGGCTGGAGGACGTCCGCACCGGCGACCAGGATCGCCAGCGCCGTCGCCGTGCAGACGAACAGGGTGTCCACCACGACCCCGAAGGCCTGGATGAATCCCTGCTGGACGGGGTGGCTCACGGTGGCCGAGCCCGCGGCGCAGGCTGCCCCTCCGAGTCCCGCCTCATTGGAGAACAGGCCGCGGCGCACACCGTTGAGCAGCGCGGCGGTCACTCCGCCGGCCAGGCCGCCCAGCCCCTGGCGCAGGCCGAAGGCGCCCTCGATGATGGAGCGCACCGCCTCGAAGGCCTGGACGGGGTGGGTCAGGAGGATGGCGAGAACCAGCACCAGGTAGGCCAGCGCCATGAGCGGGGCCAGGTACTCCGCCACGCGGGCCATGGCGCGCAGGCCCCCCAGGAGGACCGGCGCGGTCAGGGCCACGACGAGGACGGCTCCCAGGCTCGGTGAGAGCCCTCCGGCCCCCTGCAGGGAGGCAGTGATGGCGTTGGCCTGCACCATGGGCATGACCAGGCCGTTGGCGATGAGGAAGACGACGGCGAACACCCCGCCCAGGATCGGCAGCCCCAGTCCTCGCGAGATGTAGTAGGCAGGACCGCCGCGGAAGGTGCCGTCGGGGCGACGCACCTTGAACAGCTGGGCGAGCGTGGCCTCGCTGAAAGCGGTGGCGGTACCCAGGATCGCCACGAGCCACATCCACAGCACGGCTCCGGGCCCGCCCAGGATGAGTGCCAGTGCGACCCCGACGATATTGCCGGTCCCCACCCGGCAGGCCAGTCCGACGGCGAAGGCCTGGAAGGAGGTGATGCCGCCGTGGCTG
>CAJZFF010000143.1 GCA_915069725.1 uncultured Actinomyces sp. | reverse complement strand
GGCCCCTGGCAGGTCGTCACCGCCCTGCACCTGGGGGCTCTGGCGATCTGGTTCCTCGTGTGGCGCCGCGGCTGGCGCGACCTGCTGCGCTCCGCGGGGCCTCGCAGTTTCTGGTTGCTCTTCGCCGTCGGCGCGGGCCTGTGCGCTCTCAGCGCCATGGCGCACCACCCGATCGACAACCCGGGAGCCGCCCTCGCTCCTGTGACACCTACCGGGTTGCTGTCCGCCCTGGCCATGGCACTGGGGGTCGGTGTGCTCATGAATGCCGTCCCCGAGGAGTTCTCGCTGCGCCGCTGCCTGCTCGAGCCCCTGCGGGCGCAGTTCGGGGACGGGTTCGCCCTGTGGACCACGGCCCTGGCTTTCGTCGTCATGCACCTGCCCAACTGGATCTCCTCTCACGCCACCGCCTCCACCTACGCCGCTGAGGTCCCCGAGAAGCTTCTCTTCGGAGTGGTGGCCGCCTGGTCCGTCCTGCGCCTGGACTCCCTGGCCTTCGCCCTGGGCATGCATGTGGGCGGCAACTTCACCGGCGTCCTGCTGGACTCTCTGAGCCGGGAGGAGACCCTGACCGGATGGAGCCGGTTCACCACTCCGTCCGTTATCGCCATGCTCGCCGAGACGCTGGTGACGGCCGCAGCCGTCTGGTACCTGGGACGCCCGAGCCGCAAGTCAACACCCCACCGCTAGGCCGGGCTGCGGAAGCCTGTCGGACTCGAGACTGCCCGGGGTCTCGCGGACGCACAGCAGGCCTCACGGACCGTACCCGCGACATCCGTCGTCGAGGGCTGGGATGCGTCCGCGACGAACCACGTGCTTGACCGCACCTGAGCCGTGGGGCCGGGTATCGTGCCTGGCGTGCGCGCGCTGATCCGACCCCGGTTCCTTCTGGCCGCCGCCTTGGCGGGCGCGGCCGCGGGCCTCATCGGGATCGCGATGGCACTGCTCCTGGAGCTCTTCGAGTCACTGTTCTACGGCGTCGCCCACGGAGGGCTCCTGGAGCGCGTGGCTACTGCCCCGCCCTGGCGGCGCGTGCTCGCCCCGGCCATGGGAGGCGTCGTCGCCGGTGGCGTGTGGTGGTGGCTGCGCACGACCGGCGGGATCACTGGCGTGGAGGCCGCCGTGGCGGACCACTCCGGCAGGGCCGCCACCCGGATGGGACTGGCACGTCCGTTCGTCGACGCCGTCAACCAGGTCCTCACCGTCGGGTCGGGCAACTCGGTGGGCCGCGAGGGCGCCCCGCGTCTGGCCGCCGGTGCCGTGGCGGCCAAGCTCACCACGTGGCTGGGAATCGGCCGGACCGAGGGCGCGATCCTCATCGCCTCGGCCGCCGGGGCGGGCCTGGCCCCCGCCGACAAGCGCCTCTACGCCCTGCGCGACACCACCGCCACCGTCTCCTGCGTCCCCCTCATCGCCTCCTCGATCATGTCCAAGAAGATCGCCGAGGGGACCGGCGCCCTCGTCCTGGACGTCAAGGTCGGCTCGGGCGCCTTCATGAAGGAGATCGGCCAGGCCCGCGAGCTCGCCTCCACCATGGTGGCCCTGGGCACCGACGCCGGAGTGACCACCCGCGCCCTGCTCACCGACATGTCCACCCCGCTCGGGCTCACCGCCGGCAACGCCCTCGAGGTCGCCGAGTCCCTCGAGGTGCTCGCCGGTGGGGGACCGGCCGACGTCGTCGACCTCACCGTGGCCCTGGCCCTGGAGATGTGCGCCGCCGCCGGCAGACCCGTCGATGAGGGCGAGGCCCGCGCCGCCCTGGCCGACGGACGCGCCATGGACATCTGGCGCGACATGATCTCCCGCCAGGGCGGGGACCCGGACGCGCCCCTGCCCGTTGCCCCGGAGACCGAGACCGTCACCGCCCCGGCCGACGGGGTCCTCACCACCCTGGATGCCCTCGCCGTCGGGGTGGCCGCCTGGCGCCTCGGGGCCGGGCGGGCCCGTAAGGAGGACCCGGTCCAGGCCGTCGCCGGCGTCACCATGCACGCCAAGCCGGGCGACGAGGTGCGCGCCGGTCAACCGCTGCTCACCCTGCACACCGCCACCCCCGAGCGCTTCACCCGCGCCCGGGAGGCGCTCGCCGGTGGCATCGTCATCTCCGAGGCCGGATCGCCGGAGGCGGCCGACGCCATGGCCCGCCGTCAGCGCGGCGTCATCCTGGAGCGCATCGGATGACCACGCCCCGGCAGATGGAGCCCGCCATCGTCGCCCGAGCCGTCAACTCCCGGCTGCGAGTGGGCCGCCTCACCCAGGCGGGCCAGGCCATCACCCTGACCCAGACCGACGCCACCACCTGCGGGCCCACCTGCCTCCTGGCCGCCCGCCTGCTCCTGGCGCCCGGCGAGCGCGCAGCCGTGACAGGCGACCTTTCCCAGGAGATGACCGCCTCGCCACCCGGCCGGGAGGGCAGGCACCTGATGTCCGTCCTGTCCCGCCAGCAGCTGCGTCTCCAGCGGGCCATGAATGTCCACGGCCTGGGGATCCTGCCCTGGCCGAAGGCGCTCGGCTCCACGCCCTGGTCCGTGGCCCGGCAGATGACCGAGATCGCGAGCGTCTGCGCCTCGGGCGGCGGGCGCCGTCGCTACACGGTGAGGTGGGTGAGCGACCGTGGCCCCGCCTGGGGCAGTGAGGTCGCCTCGATCCGTGAGGCGCTGGCAGACGGACTCCCGGTCATTCTGGTCACCGGCGGCCCGCTCGTCCTCGACACCGACGCCGACGGTGAGCCCACGGCGAGGGCGAGGCTGCGCGCCTCCCTGGCGCGCACCCCGGCCGTGCCCCGCCACTACGTCCTGGCCCTGCCCTGGCGGACCATCGGGCAGGAGGACCCCGGTGAGGGGCGCGCACACATCTACGAACCCTCCAGCGGCGCCGTGCGCCCCCTCGATCTGACCGTCCCGCGCGATCCGCACCGCCCCGGCCCCCGTGAGCTCGGCAACTGGCCCCGCGTCCTCGCCGTCATCGCGCCCGAGAACTGACCGGCAACCGCTTTATCCGTGACTCACGGGATGAGAAAAGGTAACGTCGTCGTGAATAGTGGGCGCATGAAACAGGTACTCCATCTCGCGTTCCACTGAGGGCAGTCCATGACGAGAACCAGGTGTGCGGGAGTGATACCCATGTCGACACGGCGGGCCATGCCACTGATCACTGTGCGCGATCTTGACGCCGCCATCGAAGCCTACCGCCGCCTCACCGGGATGGAGGTGGTCATGAATCATGGCTGGATCGCCACCCTGTCCCCGCCAGGCGATCGTTCCATCCAAATCAGCCTGATCGCCTCGGATCCCACTGCTCCTGTCAACCCGGCGGTGTCCATCGAGGTGGATGACCTGGATGACGCCTACCAGATTGCGCGGGAGAACGGCTGGGAGATCGTGCATGATCTCGCTGTGGAGGAGTGGGGAGTGCGTCGTTTCTTCTTTCGGGATGTGGACGGCAACATCGTGAACGTCCTGTCTCATCTGTGATTCCAGCGTTGGTGGGGCATCGCGTGGTGCTTTGCCGCATGAGGCGGGTCGGTCCATGATGGGGTGAACGCTCTTGAAAGGATCCCCATGACCACGCGCACCCGGATCGCCCGCCTCATCGACCACACCCTCCTCAAGCCCGAGGCCACCACTGCCCAGGTCGACGCGCTCATCGCCGAGGCCGCAGACCTGGGCACCTACAGCGTGTGCGTCTCCCCGAGCCTCCTGCCGGTGGACGTACCCGACGACCTGCACGTGGCCACCGTCTGCGGCTTCCCCTCCGGCGCCCACGCCACCGCCGTCAAGGCCGCCGAGGCCGCCGACGCCCTGGCCAAGGGCGCCGAGGAGATCGACATGGTCGTCAACCTCCGCCTCGTCAAGGAAGGTGACTTCGACGCTGTCGAGGCTGACATCCGCGGCGTGCGAGAGGCCTGCCGGGGCGCCGTCCTCAAGGTCATCATCGAGTCCGCCGCCCTCACCGATGAGGAGATCGTCTCCACCTGCCGCGCCGCCGAGGCCGCCGGGGCCGACTTCGTCAAGACCTCCACCGGCTTCCACCCCGCCGGTGGCGCCTCCACCCACGCCGTCGCCCTCATGCGCGCCACCGTGGGAGAGCGCCTCGGTGTCAAGGCCTCCGGCGGCATCCGCACCGCCGCTGACGCCCTGGCCATGGTCGAGGCCGGCGCCAACCGCCTGGGCCTGTCCGCCAGCGCCGCCGTCCTGGAGGGGCTGGTGGACTGAAGGGAACCGTGCGTCGTCGCACATCACGGCACCATACGGACGGGCCCGGCACAGCAGCCGGGCCCGTCGTGTCCCCTTCGGTATGCAGTAGGAAGGATCGCCTCAACTTGCCAAGTTTCGGGTCTCCGAAACTATACTCGGCTCTATGAGAACCATCCCCAGTATGAGTCGCCGCAGCGCCGCGGCGCTCGCCTGCCTCGCCCTGTCCGCTCCCGCCCTGGCCGCCTGTGGTCACAGCTCGACCTCGGCCGACGCCGCGGGAACGGTCAAGGCGGTCGCCTCCACCACGCAGATCTGCGACTACATCACCCAGCTCGCCAGCGGCGACGCCTCCAGTGAGCTCTCCTTCGACCGCACCGGTGCGGATGGCAAGACCCAGCACTTCGGAGCCGACGCCGCCAAGGCCACGTCCCACCTCACGCTCACCTGCCTGCTGGCCCCCAACGCCTCGGCGCACGAGCACGACATGACCACGGCCCAGTCCAAGGCCCTGTCCGAGGCGGATCTCTTCTTCGTCTCCGGGGTCGACCTCGAGCACTTCCTGGACTCCGCCGTTGACTCCACCGGCTTCAAGGGCACCATGGTGGTGACCTCCGGGGTCGCCGGGGCCGCCGACGTCGATGACCTGGCCGCCCAGAAGAAGAAGGAGGAGGCCAAGCCCTACAAGGTCGACCGGGGCAGCGCCAAGGTCGAGGTCGCCAAGTGGCCCTTCCCGCCGGAGGAGGGCGAGAGCGAGCCCGAGTTCCGCTTCGACCCGCACGTGTGGACCTCACCGAAGAACGCCATCGTCCAGGTCACCAACATCGGTGCCGCCCTGGAGAAGGCCGCCCCCGACCAGGCCGGCGTCTTCCGCAGCCACGTGGACGCCTACGTCGCCAAGCTCAAGAAGCTCGACGAATGGGCCGCCGGCTCCCTCAACTCGGTACCCCAGGACAAGCGGGTCCTGTTCACCAGCCACGACGCCTTCGGCTACTTCAGCAAGGAGTTCGGCGTGAAGTTCGAGGGGGCCGCCCTGTCCGACTTCAACGCCCAGCAGGACGCCACCGCCGACAAGATCCAGCAGACCGCGGACAAGGTCAAGTCCTCCGGGGCCGTGGCCATCTTCGCTGAGAACTCCAACAACCCCAAGTCCATCCAGAAGGTCGCCGAGGTCGCCGGAGTCAAGGCGGTCATCGGTGATGAGGCCCTCTACGGCGACTCCCTGGGGACCCCCGGATCCGACGGCGAGACCTACATCGGCTCCATCCTCCACAACGTCTCCAACCTCACCAAGGCCTGGGGAGGCACGGTCACCGAGATCCCCGCCGACCTCGCCCAGTGGAGTCCCAAGGCCTCCGACGTCAAGTGAGGAACCGTATGACAGACCCCCGTGATCGCACTCCCGCGATGACCTCCCCAACCACCCGGACCGCTGCTGCCGAACCGGTCGTCACCCTGGAGGACGCCTCCTTCTCCTACGGCTCCTCCACCGTGCTCACCGGCGTCGACGGCCAGGTGCCGGCCGGGCAGGCCCTCGCCCTCGTGGGCCCCAACGGCTCGGGCAAG
>CAJZFF010000142.1 GCA_915069725.1 uncultured Actinomyces sp. | reverse complement strand
TGCCTCTGGCGGCGGGCGCGCACCGCGCCCGGCTGGCGGTCGGCCTGCCCGGAAAATGGCGGGTGCAGGACCATGTCCAGGAGCATGCCGGGGTCCAGGAGCATGCCGGGACGGATGGGCGAACCACGACGACGATTCCGGGCTGGCGGGTGCTCGGGATGCCAACCTCGACGATGGGAGGGGGCGGCTGGGGACGGGGGTGGTGAGGTCCCGGTGATCGTGCTGATGCGGATGACGCCGCCGGTGCGGCCCGGCTCAGTGATGCTCGGCTTGCCGGAGCTCCTCGCTCATATCCTCGCTCAGATCCGCCTCTTCGAACTCCTCGGTCAGCGGCAGTCTCAGCCGGAAGTCGGTGCCCAGGCAGAGCTCCGCGACGCCCCGGGTCAGTTCGAAGTCCACAAGATGGCCGCCCCAGCTGCGGTCCTCGTCAATGACGTGGGCGTGGCAGCCGGCCACGGAGATCCCCTGCTCATACAGGGGCGTGCGAAAACCGGCGACGGTTCCCTCGAAGTCCTCGTGCCGGACCACCTCTTCGCCGCCGGTGGCCTCGATCAGAGGCCGATAGGGGCGCTCCTGCTTGACGACGGTCCGGGCGCTTGCCCATGCGAAGCGGCCCGTCAGCCGCAGTGCGTACATGTAGTTCGAGCTCGGTACGAGAGCGTCGATGATCTCTGAGAACTCCTGGCGGCTGAGTCCGCCGTCCACGTCCTGGCGGAGGGTCGGCACGAAGTTCGTCACGACGGCGTACGGCGTGCGCTCGCTCAGGTCCGGCATGCTCACCGACCCGTCGCCGCGCAGCCGGTAGCAGGCGCCGCCCAGGATCACCATCTCGCCGTCGAGCCCGTTGAAGGTGCCGATGCCGAAGGAGCCGTGGCCCAACAGCTCGGCCAGCTTCATCTCATCGTCGTAGACGCCCTGGGCCAGGGCCGTGATGAGGCTGGACTGGAAGATCTCGTGGCGGGTGACGGTGTGCGGCTGCGGAGACGTCATGGTGTCAGGGTAGGGGCCGCGGGTTCGCCGAGGAACTGCCGTGCCGGGCATGGGATCACATGGGCGAGATCATCATTCCCGGGCGGAGTGCCCTGGCGCCTCCGACCCTGAGAACCTTTTATTGTCATGTGCGCCTACGTGACGTCAACCATCGCATGAGGTGTGTTCACGGTGGTGAACACCACGGTCGGGGGCTGGTGCGACGGGCCGGTGGTGGTAGATGATAGTGCGGCGGCGCGGTTCCCTGGCGGACGAGGTTGTGGTTGCTCCCCCTCGTCCTCGCCCGGCGGGCTCGTGCCCGTGTCAGTACACCGAAGACCCTGAAGACCCCGTACGAGCCGCGACTTCTCCAAGTCCCTGCGGTCTGTCCGACGGGGTACCCACCACCACGTCTCATGAGCCTGCCCAGGCGGAGGAGAGCCCTATGGAAGCACTGATCGAAACACGAGGACTGCACAAGCGGTTCGGTGATGTTCACGCCGTCCGCGGTATAGACCTCACCGTCAAACGCGGAACCATTTATGGTCTGATCGGCCCCAACGGCGCCGGCAAGTCCACGACGCTGCGCATGCTCGTCGACATCATCCGCCCCACCAACGGCACAATCACCGTTCTCGGCCGCGCACCGCAGAAGGCCAAACCCGAGCTGCGCCGGCGCATCGGGTATCTCCCGGGAGAGATCAAGTTGACGGAACGGAGCAGCGGGGAGTCGGTGCTGGATCATTTCAAGAGCATCAGCGGCACCGTCGCGCCCGGCGCGGTGGAATCGCTCGCCGAGCGCCTGGATCTCGACCTCCACAGGCCCGTACGCGATTTGTCGAAGGGAAATCGTCAGAAACTCGGACTGATCCAGGCCTTCATGCACCAACCCGAGCTGCTGATTCTCGATGAGCCCACCAGCGGCCTCGATCCATTGATGCAGCATGAGTTCCTCAACCTCATCCGCGAAGCGCAGAACAATGGTCAGACCGTGCTCCTCAGCTCCCATATTCTCGGTGAGATTCAACACACGGCAGACGCCGCAGCAGTTCTTGCGCACGGCACGATCGTGGCGGAGGGGGACATCGCCTCGCTCCGCATCACCGGCGCCTCACGCCTGCGCACGGTAGTCACCGGCACCGACGCGCGGTCCCTTCGCTCCCAGCTCGAGAAGCACCCGGAGCTGACCGAGCTGGAGGTCCGCGAGATCGGCCAGTCCATGGTCCAGGTGTCGGGCCTGCTGCGCGGCGAACCGGACTCCCTGATCAAAACCCTCTCCCACTACACGATTCACGATCTCACCCTCGAGGAGCCGGACCTCGAGGAATCCGTCCTGGAACTCTACGAAAGCACGGTGACCCCCTCATGACGACCTCGACCGCACGAACCGCCGACGACCGCTCGGCTGCATTCCCGATCCTGCGCTGGCAGCTGCGCAGCGGCATCCGCGGACTGATCGGCTGGTCCCTCGGTCTTGCCGTGGTGCTCCTCCTCTACCTGCCCGTCTATCCGAACGTCCAGACGCCCCAGGTCAGCGACATGATCGATTCGCTGCCCCAGCAGATGTCCGGAGCTCTAGGACTCGACAGGATCGCCACGGGCGCCGGCTACACCCAGGCGACCTACTTCGGCCTGCTCGGCTTCCTGATCGCCGCCATGGCCTGCATCGTCTGGGGCTCGCAATTCATCGCCGGGGCGGAGGAGTCCGGGCGGCTGGAGCTGACGATGTCACACGCCGTGGGGCGGGGCCAGTACGCCCTGGAGAGCCTGGTCACCCTCGTGGCTCGGGCGCTGGTCCTGTGCGCCACCACCATCGTGGGCCTCCTGGTGCTCAACGGCCCGTCAAAGCTCTCGCTCTCGGTGGGCAACGCCCTCACCGCCACGATCGCCTGGGGCGCGCTCGCCCTCGCGTGCGGCGTCACCGCGCTGACCGTGGGGGCCATGAGCGGTCGGCAGAACTGGGCCATCGGCGCGGGCGCAGCCGTCTGCGTGGCCGCCTACGTCTTCGACGCGGTCGCTAAGACGAGCACCTCCCTGGAGTGGCTGTCGAAGCTCTCGCCTTATCACTGGGCGTTCGGCGACGACCCGCTGACCACCGGGCACGGCTGGGGCGGCATCGCTCTGCTCTGCGGGTTCTCCGTCGTGCTCTTCGTCATCGGGTACCTGTTCTTCACCCGCCGAGACCTCCACGACTGATCGTCGAGGATGCGAGCGACGTACCCTGCCGCCGAGCCGCGGAGCTGGCGCTGATGCGAGAGCGAACCGACGACGCCTGGTTCACGAACTGGCGCAACGCCGTCGACCAGGTCGGGCAGATCACCCTCGTGTGCCTGCCCCACGCCGGTGCTGGAGCCTCCGTCTACGCCCGCTGGGCCGCGCTGCTCCCCCCGTGGATTGACCTCGTCGGAATCACCCTGCCTGGGCGCGAGTCCCGGATCAGCGAGTCCCCGCTGACATCCATGGACGAGGTGATCAGCCGCCTGGGGCCAGCCGTGTCAGCTCGTGTGCAGGAGCCGTTCGCCCTCTTCGGCCACAGCCTGGGCGCACTCATCGGCTACGAACTGGCCTGCTGGCTGGGCACCCGGTGCAGCGCAGCCCGACCCGAGCTCCTCGTTGTCTCGGGCCGGGCCGCGCCGCACCGCGCTGGTCGGCGCTCCGGCATCCATGAACTCGACGACGATGCTCTCCTCACCGCCCTGCACGAGCGGTACGGCGGGATCCCGGAGGCTCTCCTGGGCAACCTCGAACTGCGAGAAGTCTTCCTCCCCGCACTACGCGGTGACATGTCGATCCTCGAACGCTACCGGTTCGGGCGTCGTCTTCCCGCAGGAACGGATCTGCTCGTTCTGGGGGCATCGGACGACCCGACCACCACCGCCTCCGAGCTGCACGCCTGGAGCGAGTTGACCAGGGGCAGTACGACTGTCACGATCCTGCCGGACGGCGGACACTTCTATACGCAAACTCGCCCCCGACAGGTCACCGAGGTGATCGTCGACGAGCTCGTCACCCGCACGACCCCCTGGTGAGAAGCCCCGTCGGCATCACCGCCTCCGCGTCGCGTAGTACCCCAGCCCACCGGCGGGAGCGAGGTCGCGCCGCACGGAGCCCGGCTCCTCGCCAGCATCGCCGACCGCAGCAAGGACCTCATCCAGCTTCGGGAGACCCTCGAGCACTGTGGTGAACGGCAGGCCGAAGTCGAGGAGGCACGCCACCTCATTCACTCCGATCGCCTTCACCCTCTCGATCATCGAGATGCATCGTTCCGGGGTGCCGAGCAACGCCCGGTTCTCGAACATGTCCTCGAAGACGTTGTCCACGAGCAACTGCCGCTCCGCGTCGCTGATGGACTTCGACTCACCGTGCAGAGCAGCATCTCCGCCCCGCTGCTTGAGGAAGGAGGACAGGTACCCGGCTAGCGGACTCCGAACCAGCTCGCGCACGATCTCATCGTCCGAGCCGACGAAGGTGTGCAGACCGAGCGTGACCACACCCGCCTCGGGATCGTGACCAGCGCCCTCCCGGGCGGCGCGGTAGGCCTGGATGCTGTGCTCCAGGCGATCCCAGTTATCGAGCAGCGAGAGAACATTCAGACCAAGCTCCCCCGCGGTGACCCACGTCTCCGGATTGGTGCTGTGGACCATCCACAACGGCATCTCCGGCTGGAGCGGACGCGGGAATGTCCGCACTGTCAGTTCCTCGCCCTGCGGCCCCGGGAAGGTGACGCTCTTCCCCTTCCAGAGGTCACGCAGCGTCTTGACCTGGTTAAAGGTGTATTCCCTCCGGTCCTGGTAGTGCTCGGGGTAGAAGACGAAGTCGCCCTTGTGCCATCCGGTGGCCAGGCACACGCCGGCGCGGCCGCCGGAGAGCTGGTCGACCAAAGCCCAGTCCTCGACCACGCGCGCGGGGTGGTAGTGCGGCAGGACGATGCACCCTGCCCGCAGCGCGATGCGACGGGTCACGCGGCTCAGGCCGGCGCTGAGGACGGCAGGATTCGGGTAACTCCCCCCAAATTCCTGGAAATGTCGTTCCGGCGTCCACAATGCGTGATAACCAGCGTGATCCGCATGCTCGGCAACAGTGAAAAGAAACTCATAACGCTCCTCGCTGGGAATGTCGTCATCGGTTGAGAAGAAATAGATCGACAACTTCATGATGCTCCTTGCATATTGAGCGATAGGACGGGAAAGGATGTGATCGTCGACGACTCAGAGAGACCAGAAACTCTTCACCGCCCGGGCGACCTCGGAAATGTGCTGTTGATCGCATATAGTGAAGTGATCGGCATCCACCTCGTCGATGGTCAGGTCTCCACCCGCGTAAGGGGCGAAACCGTTGGACGGATCCTCGCGCAGACGCCCGACCACGGGCATCTGATTGGGATTGTCCGGTCCGACCTGTCCCTGGGACGCGCGAAGCATGAGGGTCGGAACATCTGCGCCCAGTGCACGCGGAAGATAGTTCTCGAGCGCGGCGTTGTTCTGCGTGATGACCCGGTGGTTGGCCTTCACGAGCTCCTCGATCTCCTCCAGAGTGCGCTCCTTCGTAGCACCAGCCCGAAGGTGGCGGGAGACCGTCTCGATCCTGGCCCGCGGCTCCGTGCCGATGAGCTGCTCGTGAGAGATGCTCTCCCGCACGTCCCAGCGTTCACCGAGGGCGTTCGCGATCAGTACCAGAGCCACCAGGTCGAAGTCATAGCCCTCAATGTTCTCCGTCTCGATGGCGCGCCACGCGGGAGTGTTCGGCATGATCGGATCGATCAGTGCCAGGGAGCACACCTCGGCCCCGGTCTCAATGAGCTGCCGGGCGCACTCGAAGGCGAGGACGCCGC
>CAJZFF010000141.1 GCA_915069725.1 uncultured Actinomyces sp. | reverse complement strand
CACGGCTGAGAACGCCGCCGCAATCCTGGCAGCCGATGACGGCATCGATGACCCTGACCCCAATGAAACGGACCAGACGCATCGCGGTATGCCCTCACGGCGCACGCTGCTGACGATTGGGGGATCGCAGCCGCTACCGTGGTCGGTACCAGTGCGTTCCTGACGATTCGACGCAGCAACCAAGGAGTGATCGGGGCCCACGAGGCACTCCCCCTGGTGATCGGTGGCGACATCTGCGCCGCACCGCTCTACGCCGCCTACCACCAGGGCTTCTTCGACGATGCGGGGCTGAAGGTCACGCTGGCACGCACCCAGCAGACCGAGGACACCAAGGACGGCGTGGGCGCCGGTAAGTACATTGGCGCTCCAGGAATCTTCTTCTCCTGGCTGGAGCCGATCTACAACGGCCTCAACGCCAGGCTCACCGCAGGGCTCCACGCCGGCTGCCTGCGCCTGGTGGTGCGCAAGGACTCCCCGTATCAGAAGCTGGCTGACCTGAAAGGCACCACCATCGGCGTGCCGTCACTGTCGTCGTCGGCCTTCGCCTACTTCGCGATCGGGCTGTCGGAGGCCGGTATCAACGTCAAGCCGGATGGAGGCGACATCACGTGGCGCACAGTCGATGCGGACTCCTTGGGGACCGCGCTGACTGACGGCCAGGTGGACGCCATCATGGGTTCTGACCCCGGGCCGCTGCTTCCCGTCTTCAATGGGACGGCCCGTGAGCTGGCCAACAACGACGCTGAGGAGTTCTGCTGCTCGGTGGCACTCAACGGGGACTTCGTACGTAAGCAGCCCAAGGAGGCGAAGGCTCTGACCGAGGCCTGGTTGAAGGGCTCGGCCTACGTGCCGGACCACATCGAGGAGATCGCCAAGATCGAGGTCGACAACGACTACGTCGCCGCCGACCAGGACGTCGTCGTCCGGGTGCTTAAGACATACGGGTTCAAGGCCTCTGCCTCCAGGTTCCGGGCCGCGATCGAGCCCGGCATCGAGAAGTTCAAGGGAACCGGTTTCATCGCATCCGACGTCTCCGCCCGGAAGCTGACCGACACCGTCATCGCCGATCTCGGCATCAAGGACTGAGTGACGATGCCCGCTGAGGTGAGCCCCACGACCACAACAACCGCATCCGTCAAGCCCATCGACAACAGGAATCCGCAACCTCCCTCCTCCACGGCCAGGAAGAGTGAACCAAGCGATCGCCGTTCCAGCGCAGGCACGCTTGTGAGCACGACGGCACTGCTCTTGTGGTTGGCCTACCTGGTCATCCTCATCGCCCTGCCGGAGGCAGACCTTCTCCGCAAGGAGGCAACCACTCCAGTTGTAGTTCTTGCCGGGACATGGCTGATCTCCCTGATCGCGTGGACACTCACCGCACGGGTCCGACCGGCCTCTTCGGCAGCGAGGTCTCTGACGCACTTCCTGCCCTGGATCAACGCCGCCGGCGCATGGTTCATCGTCTGGCAGCTGACAACATCCAAGCTCGGACTGCTCACGCCCCCGTACTTCGCCGCCCCAGAAATACTCATTGCCTCCTTCCTCGGTGACTGGAGGCTGCTGCTCAGCTGCCTGGGCGCCTCGGCGCTGCTCTTCATCATCGGGTACACGGCTGGATCGGTGCTGGGGTTCTTCACGGGCCTGCTCATGGGCTGGTCGAGGCGCGCCGACTACTGGCTCCATCCGCTCCTTCAGACCGTCGGGCCAGTTCCCGCGGCCTCACTCCTTCCGCTGGCACTGCTGCTACTTCCGACGACGTACACCTCGGCAGCCTTCATCGTCGGCTTCGGCGCCTGGTTCCCCATGGCGACCATGACCCGCGCGGGCGTGCGCTCCGTGCGCCGCGACTACATCGACATGGCCCGCACACTGGGAGCAGATGAGCTCTTCCTCATCAGACGGGTGGCCGTGCCCTCGGCACTACCGGACATGCTCACCGGCCTGTTCACAGGCCTGGGAACCTCACTCGCCGCCCTCATGACCGCCGAGCTGACCGGTGTCGACAAGGGCCTGGCCTGGTACATCAACTGGGTCAAGGGCTGGGCGGACTACCCCCGGATGTACGTGGGCCTCATCATTCTGGTGACCTTCTGCCGCACGCTCATGGTCCTGCTGTTCAAGATCCGCTCCTCGCTGCTGGCATGGCAGCAGAACCTTGTGAGGTGGTGAACCGATGTCTGCTGATTCGTCGACGGCTGCTGCCGCGCCGCAGGTCTCGACTCCGTCCGTCCCCCGCGGCGCACAGGTCGATCTCGCTGGTGTCTCCCACAGCTACCCGTTGTCCCATGACCTGGAGCACGGGTGGCTCCATCTGCTGCTGCGCCGGTTCTCCCCCGCTGCGAGGGCTCGCTACGAGGCTGAGGCTGCCAAGCCGGATCAGCTTGCCGTCCTCAATGACATCGACCTGACGGTGGCACCCGGGGAGTTCGTCTCACTCGTAGGGCCGTCCGGCTGCGGCAAGTCCACGATCCTGCGACTGCTGGCCGGATTGGAACAGCCAGTCAAGGGCAGCGTCACCGTCGACTCCACGCAGGTGACCGGGCCCTCACCTCTGCGCGCACTCGCGTTCCAGGACGCCACGCTGCTGCCGTGGAGGACCGTGCGGGACAATGTCGCCCTGGGCCCTGAGGCGAGAGGCCGGATGGAGCGCGACCGGCGCCGGGTGGAGGCGGCCCTGCAGATCGTGGGGCTGCGGGACTTCGCCGATTCCTACCCCGCCACGCTCTCAGGCGGTATGGCTCAACGGGCCTCACTGGCCCGAGCCCTGGTCAACCGGCCCCGGCTCTTCCTCATGGATGAGCCCCTGGGCAAGCTCGACGCCCTGACACGCCTCCAGCTCCAGGACGAGATCCTCAAGCTGTGGGAGTCCCAACGCTTCACCGCCGTCCTGGTCACCCACGACGTGGACGAGGCTCTACGCCTGTCCAACCGAGTGGTCGTCCTGTCAGAGCGCCCTGCGCGTGTCGTCGCCGACATCGAGGTGCCCGAGCACGACGAGTCGAGTGACGAGGTCCGCGAGCTGCGTCGGAGAATCCTCAGCCTGCTGGGGCGATGAACGGGCCACGAGACCGACCTCACCTGTGATCCAGCCCGTGGAGCGCGGAGTTCCGCCGATTCTCCCGTAGCCTGGACACAGGAGCGATCCGTGCCCTGTTGACCCCGTTCGGGTCCTGCCGCACCCGGTGTGCGGCACGAGTATCCCGTGAGTCTGTGCGTGTTAGCCCATGAGTCACCCGGCCAGTCCGGGTGCGGGCGAGTGTGGTGGGCCAGGTACGGCAAAGAGCGGAGGACAAAAGGTCCTCCCCCACACTCCGCCGCGGTCCCCACCATCTTCATGGGGACAGATATGGGAAAACTTCATGACTCACTCCAGCAGCAGTACTGTGCCCGGCGCCTCCGACGCTCCCAGCCAGGACGGCAACGGCCCCCTCAGCCTCGATGCGCTCTTCTCCGCCGAGATCTCCGGCGGCGAGCAGACCGGCCCGGCCAAGAACGACGAGGAGAGCGGTGTCGCCGCGCCGCACCACCGCGACGGCACTGCCTCCTCCCCCGAGGACTTCGCCACTCCTGCCTCCTCCGACTCCCCTGAGGACCCAGAGGACGTCGACCACGAGGAGGAGGCGGACGACGTCGACCGAGACCTCCCCGAGGCCGACCCGGAGGACGGGATCGACGACTCCGATGAGGACGACGGCGTCGACATTGATGAGGACGAGGTTGACGGCCACACCCCCTTCATCGACACCGATACTGATTCCGACACCGATTCCAACACCGGTTCCGACACTGTCTCCGACGGCCACCAGCGCAGCGTCGAGCGCACCGCCTCACCGCGCAACCGGGACAAGAGCGAGGTGAGGACCGCTCAAGAGGATGAGGAGATCACCTTCGCCGACCTGGGTCTTCCCGGTGACCTGCTCAAGGCCGTCACCGACATGGGCTTCGTGACCCCCACCGCCATCCAGAAGGAGGCGATCCCGGTTCTGCTGGCCGGCCGCGACGTCGTCGGCGTCGCCCAGACCGGAACCGGCAAGACGGCGGCCTTCGGGCTTCCGCTGCTCGACGCCGTCGACTCGCGCGACAACGTCGTTCAGGCACTCGTTCTGGCCCCCACCCGCGAGCTCGCGCTCCAGAGCGCCGAGGCCATCACCGACATGGCCGCCCGCTCCCGCGGACTGGAGGTAGTGGCCGTCTACGGCGGCGCCCCCTACGGCCCCCAGATCGGCGCGCTCAAGGGCGGCGCCCAGGTCGTCGTCGGCACTCCCGGGCGCGTCATCGACCTCATTGACAAGGGTGCGCTTCAGCTCGACGACGTGCGCTACTTCGTCCTGGACGAGGCCGACGAGATGCTGCGCATGGGCTTCGCCGAGGACGTCGAGACGATTGCTCAGTCCCTTCCCACCGATCGGCGCACCGCCCTGTTCTCCGCGACGATGCCTCCGGCCATCCAGGCCGTGGCGCGCCAGCACCTCCACGAACCCGTTCAGGTCGAGGTCTCCAGGCCGGCCTCCACCGTCGCCACCGTCCACCAGACCTACGCGGTGGTTCCCTTCCGCCACAAGATCGGCGCCGTCTCCCGGGTCCTGGCCGTCACCGACGCCGAGGCCGCCATCGTCTTCGTACGGACCAAGTCCACGGCCGAGGACGTCGCCATCGAGCTGGCCGGCCGGGGCATCCAGGCCGCCGCCATCTCCGGTGACGTGCCGCAGCGCGAGCGAGAGCGCCTGGTGGAGCGCCTGCGCGCCGGCACCCTCGACGTGCTGGTGGCCACGGACGTCGCCGCCCGAGGCCTGGACGTGGACCGCATCGGCCTGGTCGTCAACTTCGACGTGCCCCGCGAGGCCGAGGCCTACGTGCACCGTATCGGTCGCACGGGCCGCGCCGGCCGCCACGGCGAGGCCGTCACCTTCCTGACCCCCAAGGAGAAGGGCAAGCTCCGCCAGATCGAGCGCCTCACCGGAAGCCGTCTGGAGGAGATCACCCTGCCCTCCCCCGCGGACGTCTCCGAGCACCGCGCCCGCAAGCTCCTGTCCAAGGCCGCCGCACGTCACGAGCGCGGTCGTCTGGACATGTACCTGCCGCTGGTCACCGACTGCGCCCAGGAGCTGGACATTGACGTCGAGGAGCTGGCGGCGACGCTGCTGGCCCTGGCCGTGGGTGATGAGGGCCCGCGCAGGCGTGAGGACCGTGGCGGTGAGCGCCCCCAGCGCGCCCGCAGGGAGGAGAACCTCGACTCCGAGGGGACCTTTCTGTCGGCATCCTTCGAAGGTGGGCGCGAGAAGAACCGTCGTGGCGACCGGGGCGACCGGGGCGACCGAGGAGAGGGGCGCCGTTCGGCCACGCGTTCCGGACGCCGCGAGCACGAGGGCCCTGGGACCGTCTACCGTGTCGAGGTGGGGCACCGAGACCGGGTCCTTCCCGGCGCGATCGTCGGCGCCCTGGCCAACGAAGGCGGGATCGAGGGCTCCGACATCGGCAAGATCGACATCCTTCAGTCCTTCTCCCTGGTCACGATCTACGCCGACCTCAGCCCCGAGCAGCTGAGCGTCATGGGGCGGGCGACCTTTGCCGGCCGCGAGCTGCGGATCCGCCCCGACGAGGGTCCGGGGCACGGCTGGTCCGGCCCCAACGGCGCCGAGCGTCGTCCTAAGCGGCGTGACTGGGAGGACCGCAAGGACCGTGGCGACCGCAGCGACCGTGGCGAGCGGTCGGAGCGCGGTTTCCGTCCCCGCCGTGAAGACGGCGAGCGCGGTTGGAAGGACCGTGATGGGCGCGGCGGCAGAGGCGGCTACGACCGCTCGGACC
>CAJZFF010000140.1 GCA_915069725.1 uncultured Actinomyces sp. | reverse complement strand
GCTGGGGAGAGTGCGGCCGGCAGTGTGGCGACGGGGCTCGCGAGGCTCTCCGGAGCCGCCGGGGCGGGTGCGCTGGTCTCAGCCTGGGGGCGGGGCCGGTGGAGCTGGTAGCGCACATCGACCAGTGTGGTGTCGTTGACCAGGTCGAGGCGCTGGACCTCCACCGAGCGGACCTGCCCGCCCAGGGTGCGCTCCAGGTGGGCGATGAGAGCGGTCTCGTTGGTGATGGCGTGGTCGAGGACGATCACCTGGTGACGGTTGCGGCGCATGAGCGCGGGGTGGTCGCCGATCCACAGGGCGGCGACGACGGTGCCCATGAGGGCCGCCACCATCCCGATCGGTGCGGTCTGGATCCCGCCGAGCAGGCCCAGGGCCAGGGCCGCGAAGAAGTAGGCGACCTCGTGCTGGGCCAGCTCGGTGGAGCGCAGGCGGATGATGGACAGGACGCCGAAGAGTCCCAGGCCCAGGCCGGCCGCGACGCTCGCTGTCGACAGCAGCAGGGTGACGGCCAGAACGCCCACGTTGACGCCGATGTAGGCGGCCATGAGGTCCTTGCGTGCGTGGCGGGGGGCGTAGAGGGCCCCGACCAGGACGGCGAGGGCGGTCAGGTCGGCGGCGATGTAGGTCAGGGTGGTCAGGCTCATCGGGAGGCTCCTGTCGGGTCAATCGGACCGGTGACGGGGCCTGACCGCGGGGTGGGCAGCAGGGGAGCGCCCTCAGCGTGCCGCGGCGTTGTGCGGCTCCGTCCGGTGACAAACAGTCAACGGGCGCATTCCATGAGCGCGCTGTGAACAGGGCATGGGAGAGGCATGACTTGCCGCGCCGCGGCATGAGGCGGCCAACAGCGCCCCCACAGGCGGGCGGTGCCCGGGACCTGTGGAGGCGCTGGTCAGGGGTGGGATGGAAGCGTGAGGGCCGCTGCTCAGGCCGCGAGCTGGCGCGACTGGGCCTGACGCCAGTAGCGCCCCAGATCCCGCTTGATGGTGCGGTTCCACCGGTTGGTGGGCAGGTTCGCGTACAGCAGCGCCATGCCGGTGGCGTACTTCGAGATGCGGGCCGGCCGGTGGCCCTGATGCCACAGGAGGCGGTCCGTGGGGGAGGCCGTAGAGGGGTTCTTCGTCTCGACGACGTTGAGGTGATCCACCATGACGCCCTGCTCGAGGCGCTTGCCGTCGGGGCCGAACAGGTCCCAGGTGAGCTGGGTGTCGAAGGTGGCGCGGGCCTCGTCGTGGGGCAGGTGCAGGGTGGTTCTGCTGTAGGTCGAGTCCATGACCGGGACGAGGGCATCGGCGATCGTGCGCGCCTCGTCCGACGAGCAGGTGCCGGACTCCACGAGGCGCTCGATGACGAACAGGCGACCGTCGGGTGTGATGCGGTCGGCGTCGTCGGGATCGTACTTGAAGCGGTCCTTGACCGTGGCCTCGCGCGACCCGTTGGTCTTGACCTCCAGGAAGCACAGGCCGGAGTCCAGGTAGGTGCGGGTGCGGATCTTGTAACGCCGACGGCGCTTGCGGGCCGCCAGGAAGTAGGCGTCCAAGCCAGGGGTGTCGAAGTAGGTCGAGGCGTAACGGAAGTGGCGCAGGCCGTCGATCTGGAGGACCTGCGCTCGCGGGGCGAGATGGCTGATGACGTGCTGGGTGTCGCCCGGGGGAACCAGGTACTTGCGGTCCATGCGGGTCAAGAGACTCGCCTCGGAGTTGAGCTCGGCGAGGGAGATCGTGTTGATGCCGTCGGTGTTCAGCACGGTGCAGTCCTTTCCGGGATCGGGAGTCGCGAGGTGGGGGAGCCGGTGCTGCTGGGTGGCAGCGGTGGAGGAGGGGCGGCGGCAGTGGCTGCGTGGCGGGTGTGGTGGGAGCAGTGGACGCTGTGGGTGCGCGATGTCCTCGAGGCGATGAGGCGGACCCGATGCGGTGGCGCCGCCGGTGAGGCGAGCCTGCGCGGTCAGTTGTAGCGGGGCTGGACCATGGACGGTGGGGTCGCCTGAGCGTGCTGCTGGGAGGCGGGGGCCTGTTGCTGGTGGTGACCGGTGATCCAGTCGTAGCGAGGCGGGGCAGTGGCTGCTCTCGCGGCGCTGTCGGCCACGGGGGTCTCGGGCCAGAGCTGCTGGCCGGCGGGCTGAACCTGAGCGGCGGCCTGAACGGGGGCCTGAGGCGGGGCCTCCCGGACCAGGTGGGGACCCTGCTGCGTCTCCTCCTGCTGCAGTTGGGCGGCCGGTGGTTGAGTCGGCCTCGCTGCGCGGGAGCGAGGACGCAGTCGGTAGTGGACCTCGACGATGGTGGTGTCGTTGACCAGGTCCAGGCTCTTGAGGTCGACGCTGCGCACATGGGCGCCGAGCAGGTCCTCGAGCTCGGTGATGAGCTCGTTCTCGTCGCTGATGGCCCGGTCGAGGGTGACGACCTGGTTGCGGTTGCGGCGCATGAGTGCGGGATGGTCCCCCACCCACAACGAGGCGAGGATGAGGGCCATGAGGATGGCGACGATGATGAGGTGGCTCTTGATGCCGCCGAGCAGGCCCAGGGCCAGGGCTGCGAAGAAGTAGGCCACCTCCCCCTGGGCCAGGGAGGAGGAGCGCAGGCGGATGATGGACAGAACACCGAAGAGTCCCAGGCCCAGACCGGCTCCGACGTTGTCGCTCGTCGACAGCAGCAGGGTGACGGCCAGGACGCCCACGTTGACGCCGATGTAGGCGGCCACAAGGTCTCGGCGCCCATGGCGCGGAATGTAAAGGGCTCCGACCAGGAAGGCGAGGGCCACAAGGTCGGCGCCGATGTAGGCCAGTGTCAGTGGTAGGTCTTGCAACACCTGCTGCATGAGGATGTCCTTGGGGGAGGTGGGTTTGGGAACTGTATTATTACGTTAACATAACGATAGGTTGGTTTGTATAAATCACGCTAGGGTGCGGGCCTCCTGGTCGGTGTGAGGCTGCATACTCTCGGAGCAACCTTTCCCGTTGTCACGGTTGTCACCGGCCTGGTGTGTGCTGGCGGCGGGAGGTGGCGATTGAGGTGGTCGCTTTCGATGTCATCGGATCCCGGTCACCTGCTGGATGTTCGCTGGATGTGGCGACACGCCGAAGGGGCGCGTCTGAGAGGGTGAATTCTGCGTCTTCATCCCCAGGGCTGGGGGTAGAGCGCTGCCAACGACCGGCCGTGCCTGTGGTTAAGGGGTGCGAATAGATGTCGTACCCGTGCAGGACCATCGTTGTGCGGATTGCGGGGATGGGCTCGAGGGCCTCCAACGAGGCGTCCACGGACTGTCTCCACCAGCCGTCCACAGTGAGGCGAAAGTTTTCCACAGAGGGGAGGGGTGGTGTGCACAGGGCCACGTTAGACACAGCATCTTGGGGTGATGGACCCGGATCACCCCAAGGGGTAGTGTCTTGCTCCGCGGGGCCGTTCTGGCCTCCCGTGAATGACAAGCGTGTGGTGCCGCCGGCGCAGTCCCTGCCCAGGGACGGGCCGCAGTCACCGCCACCCGACCCTGAGGAAGAGACGGACATGGCGATCACCATCTACAGCAAGCCCAACTGCGTCCAGTGCACGGCCACCTACCGCGCCATGGACAAGGCCGGCCTGTCCTACGAGACGGTGGACATCTCCTTGGACGCTCAGGCCCTCGAGCAGGTCAAGTCCCTGGGATACGCCCAGGCCCCCGTCGTCGTCGCCGGAGAGGACCACTGGTCCGGCTTCCGTCCGGACAAGATCAAGACCCTCGCCCTGGCCGTCGAGTCCGTCGCGGTCTGAGGCCGCGGGGCGCGCCGTGAGTAGCGGGCCTCTGCTGGTCTACTTCTCCTCCACCTCGGAGAACACGCACCGATTCGTGAGCAAGCTCGGCTTCCCGACGGCGCGCATCCCCCTGAGGCGCACGGAGCCGCCGCTGACCGTGGACGAGGAGTATGTCCTGGTCGTGCCCACCTACGGTGGCGGCTCTGTCAAGGGAGCGGTGCCCAAGCAGGTCATCGCCTTCCTCAACAACCCGGACAACCGGGCCCTGTGCCGGGGCGTCATCGCCTCGGGCAACACCAACTTCGGCCAGGCCTACTGCCTGGCGGGTGACATCATCGCCAGCAAGCTGGGGGTGCCGTTCCTGTACCGCTACGAGCTGCTCGGCACCCCCACGGACGTCGCACGCGTCAAAGAAGGATTGGAAAACTTTTGGCAGACACGCTGACGGACACCGGCTCTGAGACCGTGTCCTCCCCGGAGCTGGACTACCACGCGCTCAACGCGAAGCTGAACCTCTACGACGCGGACGGCAGGATCCAGTTCGACGCCGACCACGAGGCGGCCCGGCAGTACTTCCTCCAGCACGTCAACCAGAACACGGTCTTCTTCCACGACCTGGAGGAGAAGCTCGAGTACCTGGTCGAGGAGGGCTACTACGAGGGCCACATCCTGGACAAGTACTCCCCGGAGTTCGTCAAGTCCGCCTTCAAGGCCGCCTACGCCCACAAGTTCCGCTTCGAGACCTTCCTGGGCGCCTTCAAGTATGGCTGGAATTAAACAAGGTCGGTGCGTGGTGGTGTGATTGGGAGGTGCTCGAAGTCGTAGTCGAAGGTGCGGTTGGTGATGTAGGTGGTGAAGGCCGCGAGGGTGTTTTGCGGGGCGAGCGCGCGCGGGGGTTGGCGATGTTGGCTTTGGCGGCGTCCCGTATGTGTTCTGTGGGTCCCAGGGTCGGGGGCGTAGGGGGGGCATGTAGATGGGTGTGATGCGCTCCAGAGCCTGACCGGGGGCATAAAGATCGTTCAAGGCCTTGGCGTGGTGGAACCTGGCGTTGTCCAGGAAGACTGCGATCTTCTTCCCCTCATCGGTCTCGCGCGCCAGGCGACCCATCATGAGGGCGGGTCTGCTCGGCGTTCTGGTTTCCCTCGATGGGGTGGATCCTCATTTTCTTGGTCGTCAGGCTCAGTGCCCCGATGAACGACCGGCTCGCCTTCTTGCGGTCCACGTACAGCTTTGTTCTCTTTCCCCTTGAGGAGCCACATGCGCCTCGTCTCGGCCTCGTGCTCCACGCGGACCTCGTCGTCGGTACAGGGCTCCCGGCCGTCCTGGAGCAGGCCGGCGACCTGGTCCCGGATCTCGGCCATCCGCCTGGTGATGGCCTTCTCGTCGCGGCGCCCCACGAACGGGTCGGGGAGCCTGAGGCTCATGCCCGACAAGCGCATGAGCAGCCGGTAGGAGGACTCCGACCTGTACTCGACGCCGAACTTGATCTGCACGACGTCCTTAAGGGCCGGGACGTCCCAGAAGCCGGCCTTGACTCCCGACTCCGAGGGCGGTTTACCAAGAATCTCCTCCAGCTCCTCCTTCTGCGCCCTCTTGAGCTTTGCCGCGTTCTCGTTGCCAGCGTGACCGGTTACCACGGAGCCCAGTCTGCGCCTCCGCCACTGTGACAGCCACTTGCGCACTGTCTTCTCGGCCCGCTCGACCATCTCCATGATAATATCCAGGCCGACGCCGCGGGCAGCGTACGCAATCGCCTCCGCCTTCATTCTCACAAGCCTGTAGGTGTCCGAATGCTTCTTCCACCTGATGAGGACGCCTCGCTCCTCGTTTGTCATGTCGATCTGCACGAGGCGATCCTCATGCGCGATCCCCTCAATTATCAGCTGGTAATCTCGCAGCAGCCGCCCCAGAATGTCGTTTTGTTTAATTCCGGCCATGGGACCCAGACAAATTACCGACCCCGGCAGGGGGTGGGATACCGGAGAGCGGGGTGGCTGGAGGTGGCTGAGGTTCGGCTGGGGGAGGGCTGAGAGTGGTTGAGGCGGTTGGCGCGGCATGGTCGGGTGGAGGCGACTGCGGCGG
>CAJZFF010000139.1 GCA_915069725.1 uncultured Actinomyces sp. | reverse complement strand
AGCCGCTCATCGCCCAGGCCCAGGCCCTGGCCGAGGCCGACGTGCGCGGCTCGTCATCGAGCTCGTGGGGCCCGCGCTCCAGTGAGGGCTACTCCTACTCCGGCGGTTACGGCCGCTCGGGAGGCGGGCTCGACCTGGGCTCGCTGCTGCTGGGAGGGCTGCTGATGGGCGGCGGCCACAACTACGGCGGCTGGGGCTCCCACCACGACAGCGACTGGGGTGGAGGCGGCGGCTTCTTCTCCGGAGGCGGGGACTTCCTGGACGGGGTCGGCGACTTCTTCGACGGGGGCGGCGACTTCTGAGCCGCGTCCCTCCGGCGGCAGGCCCCGGTCGCACGCCAGTCATGCCCTGAGCGATGCGGCCCCCGCCCGCGTGACTCCGGGCGCGGGGACCTGCGATCATGACGCCTGATCCGCCCGGCCCACCCGGCCACCACCTGGCGACCACCCGGCAAGCACCCGGCAAGCACCGAGTCCGTATCTGCCCATACCTGCCCATACCTGCCCACAATCTGCCCACACCGACGTCGCAGCCCGACGGAAGGACGAACAACCATGGCTGAGAAGCAGTCGATCCTGGGACGCATCGCCCAGCTCACCCGCGCCAACGTCAACGCGCTCCTGGACCGCGCCGAGGACCCGGAGAAGATGCTCAACCAGCTGGTGCGGGACTACACGGCGTCCATCGCCGAGGCCCGTGACGCCGTCGCCCAGACGATCGGCAACCTGCGTCTGGCGGAGAAGGACCACGACGCCGACGTCGCCGAGGCCAAGGACTGGGGCAACAAGGCCCTGGCCGCCTCCCGCAAGGCCGACCAGCTGCGCTCCGGCGGTGACACGGCCGGCGCGGACAAGTGGGACTCGCTGGCCAAGATCGCGCTGACCAAGCAGATCACGGCGGAGAACGAGGCCAAGGCCGCCGAGCCGATGATCGCCTCCCAGCGCCAGGTCGTCGAGCAGCTCAAGACCGGCCTGCAGCAGATGGAGGTCAAGCTCGGCGAGCTGCGCTCCAAGCGCGACCAGCTCATCGCCCGCCAGAAGACCGCCGAGGCCCAGGTCAAGGTGCAGGGCGCCATCCGCTCCATCAACGTCCTGGACCCCACCAGCGAGCTGTCCCGCTACGAGGACCAGGTGCGTCGGGTCGAGGCCCAGGCCGCCGGGCAGATGGAGCTGGCCGGCTCCTCCCTGGAGTCCCAGTTCGCCGAGCTCGAGGCCTCCGGCACCAGCCTGGAGGCCGAAGCCCGTCTGGCGGCCCTGAAGTCCGGGCAGAACCAGGCCCTTCCGGGCGCCCAGCAGCAGGCCCCCGCCCAGATCACCGATGGTGACGACGACGCGATCAACGCCGCCTTCGCGGCCCTGAAGAACCAGGGTCAGCCGGCCGGCGAGGAGACGTCCTCCTACTGAGTTGAGCTGAACTGACCTCGCCGCGCCACCCAGGCGCCTCAGCCACGCAAGCCGCCCGGCGCTCATCGTCCCGAAGAGCACCGGGCGGTTTCGTGCGCCTCGACGTCGGCCGACGCCTGCGACACGAGCTAACACGGACTGACACAGGCCGACACGGGCCCCGGTCGGGGACATTCCACGCGCTCGGGGGCACTCCACTCCGGCCGGGGGCATCTCACGCCTGCGGGGACAGGATTTCCGCACCCATCGGCGTCACGGACATCAGGTGGCCGGTATCGGTGCGGTGTCTTTGAGCGTCGCCGGAGGCTACTGGACGCCGTGACCGGTAGCATGAGCCCCATGAGCGTACCGACTTATCTTCTCGTCGATGGCGAGAACATTGACGCCACTCTCGGCATGAGCGTGCTGGGGCGGCGTCCCGAACCTGAGGAGCGGCCCCGTTGGGACCGGGTCCTCGCATACTGCGATGAACTGTCCTCCGCTGACGCCACCGAGGGTGAGGGGGACGAGGCACGAGCCCTGTTCTTCCTCAACGCCACCAGCGGCCATATGCCCATGAGCTTCATCCAGGCCCTGCTGGCCATGGACTACCGCCCCGTGCCGCTGGCCGGGTCCGGAAGCAACGACGAGAAGGTCGTCGACATCGGTATTCAGCGCACCCTGGAGGCGCTGGCCGAGCGGGTCGAGGCCGGTCAGGACGCCCACGTCCTGCTGGGCAGCCACGACGGCGACTACATCCCCCACATCGAAAGGCTCCTGCAGGCCGGCGCCACGGTGGGGATCCTGTGCTTCCGCGAGTTCCTCAACGCCCAGCTGGCCGCCCTGGAGGGCGAGGGCCTGACGGTCTACGACCTGGAGAGTGACGTCAAGGCCTTCACCATCCCGCTGCCGCGCGTATGCATCATCCCGCTGGAGGACTTCGACCCTCTCGCCTTCCTCTGACCCGACGGCGGGGCGGCGGCACCTGTCGCCGCCCCGTTTCATGTCACAGGCCGACTCACAGAGGAGTCGCCGGCTGCTGCCTCTGTTCAAGCAACAACCACACAGTTCCCCAGTTTTGTGGGATTTCCAAGACTCCCCGGGTCTACAATTGGTTCGAGGTCACACCAACCACTTGACCTATCAACAGCGACCATTCGGAACTCATTCAGGAAACGACCAGAAACTGAAGGAATGGTGAGACTCATGGAGCGTTCCCAGCAGTCCCGCACCGAAGCTCACCTCCTTGTCGTCGACGATGAACCCAACATCCGCGACCTGCTGGCCTCGTCCCTGCGCTTCGCAGGCTTCGAGGTCTCGATCGCAGGCGACGGCAACGGCGCGCTGAAGACGGTGGAGAAGACGTCCCCCGACCTGGTGGTCCTCGATGTCATGTTGCCCGACATGGACGGCTTCACCGTGGCCCGGCGCCTGCGCGAGCGCGACGTGACCACTCCGATCCTCTTCCTGACCGCCCGCGATGACATGGCGGACAAGGTTCAGGGCCTGACCGTCGGCGGCGACGACTACGTCACCAAGCCCTTCGGGCTGGAGGAGGTCATCGCCCGCATCCGCGCCATCCTGCGCCGCACCCACGCCGTCGAGAACCAGGACGACGGCGTCGTGCGCGTGGCAGACCTGGTCCTGGACGAGGACGCCCACGAGGTGTACCGCGCCGAGGTCGAGGTGGATCTGTCCCCCACTGAGTTCAAGCTCCTGCGCTACCTCATGCTCAACGCTGGGCGCGTCGTGTCCAAGGCCCAGATCCTCGATCACGTCTGGGAGTACGACTGGAACGGCGACGCCGCGATCGTGGAGTCCTACATCTCCTACCTGCGCCGCAAGGTGGACCAGATCCAGGGCGCTGACGGCCAGCCCGTCACCCCGCTCATCCAGACTCGTCGCGGAGTCGGCTACATGCTCCGCGAACCCAAGGCCGAGTGATGGCGGCGGCGCGTGGGGGGAGCACGCGCCCGGCCAAGTCGTCCGGTAAGCAGCACCGCCCGATCAAACGGGGCCGATGGCACCCGATCACCGCGATTCAGCGGCCCTGGCAGGCGATGCCGCTGCGCACGCGCCTGACCCTCATGACCACTGGTCTGCTCGCCATCGGGCTGATCGTCGTCTCCTTCGTGGTGACCTCGCTGCTCTACAGCCACATGATGGGCCAGATCGACAGCCAGCTGCGCACCACCTCCGTGGCCATCGGAAGCCAGGGACTGGCCCAGATCCGCGAGGGAGGGACCAGCAGCACCACCTTCCCCTCGAACTACTACGTCAAGGCCGAGTACCTCGACCCCACTCGCAACGGGGAGTGGATCTCGCCGGACACCGCCGCCACGTACGGCCGGCCTCAGATCAAGGGCCTGGACTACCGGCGCGCCCTGGCCCACGCGGACAAGAACGACTTCCCGATCACGACGGTCAACTCCGATCAGCCCGGACACCAGTGGCGAATGATTACCCTGCTCATCCGGGACCAGAACACCGGCGAGTACACCGGCGCGGTGGCCCTGGCCCTCCCACTGAGCGACGTCATGGAGACCGTCGAGCGCACCCGCCTCGTGGTGGCCCTGGCCGACGTCTCGATCATCTCGGTGGGCGCCCTCTTCGCCACCTACCTGGTCCACCGCTCGTTCCGTTCCCTGCGCCAGATCGAGGGCGTGGCCGCCCGGATCGCCCACGGTGACCTGTCCGCCCGCATCCTGGTCACCGAGCCACGCACCACGGAGGTGGGCTCGCTGCAACGGGCGATCAACACGATGCTCACCCAGAACGAGAGCTCCTTCGCCGCCCAAGTCGTGGCCCAGGAGCGGATGACGCGCTTCGTCTCCGACGCCTCCCACGAGCTGCGCACCCCCCTGGCCGCCATCCGCGGCTACGGCGAGCTCTACCGGATGGGCGGGGTGCCCGCGAACAAGACAGGTGAGGTCATGGGGCGCATCGAGACCGAGTCCAACCGGATGGGGCGCCTCGTCGACGATCTCCTCCAGCTGGCCCGGATCGACGAGGGCCGGGAGATGTCGATGGAGCCGGTCAACCTCACCGACCTGGCCGCCGGGGCCCTCAGCGACATGATGGTGCTGGCCCCCGAGCGCGACTGCGGCCTCATCCCCCTCGACCCCCGCGACGAGGCCGCCGGCAAGGAGGCCCCCTCGCTCCAGGTCATCGGTGACCGCGACCGCCTCTCCCAGATCCTCACCAACCTGCTGGGCAACGTGGTGCGCCACACCCCCTCCGGGACGCCGGTGGAGATCGCCATCGGTATGGCGCCCCCGCGCGCCAACCCGACGGCGCAGCCGGTCGTCGTCGTCGAGGTCCGCGACCACGGCCACGGCGTGCCACCTGAGGCGGCTGAGAAGGTCTTCCAGCGCTTCTACCGCTCGGACACCTCTCGCAACCGGGAGACCGGAGGCTCCGGCCTGGGACTGGCGATCGTGCTGGGGATCGTGGCCGCCCACAAGGGCACGGTCCAGATGCTCCAGACCCCCGGCGGCGGCGCCACCGTCCACATCGAGCTGCCGCCCGCACCGGCCTGGTAGGCCCCGCCGCCGCATCTCAGGCAACGCCGGCCGGCCTCGATCACGATAAGAGTGGCACGCCAGACACTGTGTCACGTCGACGTCACGGCGAGGACAGTCCTACGATGGCACGCGTTCCATTTCCAACACGGAGACTGACCCATGGGTGTCATCGACGCACCGCAATGGCTCCTACCGGCCTTCACCCGCTCGGTGAGGGCGATCGGCGCCACGCAGCCCCCAGAGGCGATCGGCTCCGCCGGCGAGCTCCTCATTGAGCGCTGGTCCACACCGGACCGTCGCTTCCACAACCTTCGCCATCTCATCGACATGCTCGCGCGCGTCGACGAGCTGGCCGAGGAGTCGCACAACCCGGACATCATGCGGGTCGCCTGCTGGTACCACGGCTGTGTCTTCTCCTCCGACGTCGAGGAGGTCATCCGCGGCAACGGTGGCGAGGACGAGACCGCCTCGGCCGCCTTCGCCGAGGCCGATCTGCGTCACCTGGGTGTCCCGATGGAGACGGTCAAGCGGGTGTGCAGCCTCATCGTCAACCTCAAGCGGCACATGCTCGCCGACGACGACATCGACGCCCAGGCCCTCATCGACGCCGACCTGGGCACCCTGGCCGTGGACCCCCAGACCTACACCGAGTACGTGCGACTTCTGCGTGAGGAATACGCTCACATCCCCGTGGAGGAGTACCTGCGCGGCCGCCTGACGATCATCTCCCGGCTCCTGGACCGCGATCATCTCTTCCACTCCCCGCTGGGCCAGCGTTGGGAGCACCCGGCCCGCGAGAACCTGGCGGCCGAGCAGCGACGTCTCAACGAGAAGCTCACCAAGCTCGCCGAGGAGCGGGGCGGGCAGAATCCGCAGGCCGATCAGGCGGCTCCTGAGGCCGGAG
>CAJZFF010000138.1 GCA_915069725.1 uncultured Actinomyces sp. | reverse complement strand
GGTGCTGCCGGTCAACGTCTCCACCACCCTGGACGACCCCCAGATCGCCACCTACCTGGGCGTGGGCGAGGCGGACCTGCGCATCGACGTGCGCGCCGGCACCCAGGAGCTGAGCACCGTGGAGAGCGCCGTCGCCGACGATCCCCGCGTCTCCACGTACACCACCGTGCTGCGCCGGAACTACAAGATGCGCACGCAGGACGGAGAGTGGGAGTCGGTCCTCATCGACATCGGCGACCACAACGCCTTCCCCATGAAGTACATGTCCGGCCGCTCCCCCAACGACGACAGCGAGGTCTCCCTGTCCTACAACCAGGCCAAGGCCACAAGCGCCGAGGTCGGCTCCACGGTCACCGTGCGCACCGCCGATGGGGACAACTGCACCCGATGCCGTACGCTGAGCCCGCCCGCCTCCGTAGCTCAATGGATAGAGCACCGGCCTTCTAATCCGATGGTTGCAGGTTCGAGTCCTGTCGGGGGCACTGGATCCTCTCACCTCCGCTAGCGGGGGCGAGAGCCCCTCCTCGCGCCCCCACGCCCTTCCATAGTCTCGCATGCCCCCGCGCGGACACGGGCGCCGCTCATGGAGCGGATGCGCCGCTCACGAGGTGCACGAGCGGCCCGGCTGCGCTGCCCGGGATCCCGGGAGAGCGAACCGGGCCGGGGCTACACTCGGTCACCGTGAGCCGACAGATGACTACTGCTGACCCCTTGGTGTGGATCGACTGCGAAATGACCGGCCTCGACCTGAGCGCCGACGCGCTCATCGAGGTGGCCGTCGTCGTCACCGACTACGATCTCAAGCCCCTCGGGGAGGGGATCGACGTACTCATCAGACCGCCGGCGTCCGCGCTGGAGCAGATGGGCGACTTCGTGCGCGAGATGCACACCACCTCCGGCCTGCTCGACGAGCTCGGGCAGGGGCTGACCATGACCGAGGCGCAGCAGAAGGTACTGGAGCACGTGCGGTCGTTGGTGCCCCAGCCCCGCACAGCCCAACTGGCCGGGAACTCGGTGGGCACCGATAAGGCCTTCCTCGCACGCGACATGCCTGAGCTGATCAAGTACCTGCACTACCGGGTCGTGGACGTGTCCTCGATCAAGGAGCTCGCCAAGCGCTGGTACCCGCGCACCTTCTTCCACTCCCCCGAGAAGCACGGGGGGCACCGCGCCCTGGCCGACATCCTGGAGTCGATCGACGAACTGCGCTACTACCGCAGACTCCTCTTCCCCGCCGGCGAGGGCCCGACGAGTGAGGAGTGCAGGTCGGTCGCCGAGGAGATCTCGGCGCACCCGACATCATCGACGTTCTGACGTCCGATCTGTCCTCCGCGCTCGCCCGAGGCAGTGGTTGCGCACCGTCGAGCATCGCTGCGCGCACGTGATGCAGCGCACGAAGAACGAATTGGTGCCCACGCGAGCAAGCCGATAAAGTACTGACCCGTTGCGATCCGCTCGCGGCGATGGTGGCTGTAGCTCAGTAGGTAGAGCGCCTGGTTGTGGTCCAGGAGGTCGCGGGTTCAAACCCCGTCAGCCACCCCACTCACTGATCGTCGGGCGGCGATGAGCGTTTTAACCAGTTGCCGCGCTCAGCCCTCTATGCGCAGCCGACCCCTCCCCGATCTCGCCGGATTACGATATGATGTTGCTAGTGCGCGGACGCAGTTTCTCGTCGGTGCCCGCTGTACGTGACTGCACCGTCGTGCGCTCGCACCGCACGCGACGCAATGACGACCCGTGTCGGAAGAATTTGGTCTCCCCCAACATGTGCGCAAAAACCTCAGGAATCTCACGAATCTCAGAACCCGCGGAGGATTCACGAGCACGTCCCCTCGTCGGCTGGTGCCTCATCGGTATCGGGATCCTCCACAGCATCATCGGACTGGTCACGGGGCGATCCCCGATCAGGGAGGGCATTGTCGCAGGAACGATCGGCGCATGGGACACCGCTCCGGACCGGCGGGCGATCTACTGGTTCCTCGTCACCGGTTTCGCCCTGATACTTCTCGGCGGAGCGATCGCGACCCTCGAGCGCCGCGGAATCGCCCTGCCGTGGGCGTTGGTGGGAGGCCTGGGGGCGCTCACTCTCGGTGGCATCGTCACCATGCCGTCATCCGGATTCTGGCTGCTGCTCGTCCCGTTGATCCTCGCGGTGGCCCGGCGTCGTCGTCGGCGCACGGATCCGTGAGAACACCGCGTCCCCGATCGCCGCGCAGGTCGAGGCCCTCGCGGGCACACGAACCCGAGCGTTGAGGGTGCGGGGGTATTCTCACGCCGTCGTGAGCCGTGACCGGAGCACCGACGTGGTGTCCGCCCCGATCCATCTATCGTGTGAGGAGCCCCCATGACCTTCGTCAATATCACCGCTCTGACGATCCCCGAGAACGCGGGTGCCGAGATCGAACGCCGCTTCGCCACCCGCAAACGGGCCGTCGACAGGGCCGAAGGCTTCGCAGGCTTCGAACTCCTGCGCCCCGTCATCGGGGAGAACCGCTACTTCGTCGTCACCCGGTGGGACACCCGCGAGCATTACGAGGCGTGGGCCGCCGCCCGACCGACTGGCCGCCATGCGGACGACGAGCGCCGCGGCATGAGCGTCGAGCCGCTTGGCTTCGAGGTCGTCCAGCACGACGACTGACCGGGCGGGGCTCCGGCCCCGGCCGTGCCACGAAACCGCCTCCGCGGGGATGTCTGCGACGGACCGCGAGCGCGACGGTCGGGCTCATCGGGGGACGACGCCCGCCCGCAGCAGGCCGACCGTGTGCCCGTCGGTGAGAGCCTCCCAGGAGGCTTCGATGATGTCGGTGCCCACTCCGACCGTGGACCAGGTGCGCTCACCGTCGGTGATGTCGATCAGCACGCGCACGATGGAGCGCGTGCCACGCTCGGAGTCGAGGATGCGGACCTTGAAGTCGGTCAGCTCGAAACGTCTGATCTCGGGGTAAGTCTCCGCCAAGGCATCGCACAGAGCGCGATCCAGAGCGTTGACCGGACCGTTGCCCTCCCCCAGGACGGCGCGACGCCGTCCGCCGATCCGCAGCCGCACGGTGGCCTCCGCCTCGGTGTCGGTGCGGCCATCCGCGGGCAGAACCACCTCGCCAGCGCGCGGGCGCGCCTGGATGGAGGCGCGCCAGGACTCCACGCGGAAGTAGGCGGGCAGGTCCCCGCGAGCGGAGCGCAGCAGCAGTTCGAAGCTGCCGTCGGCGGCGTCGTAGGCGTAGCCGGCGGCCTCACGCGCCTTGACCATCTCGGTGACGCGTCCGAGCAGCTCGGCGTCGCCGCCGGTGTCGATGCCCAGCTCACGGGCCTTGAGCTCGATGGAGGCCCGCCCGGCCATCTCCGAGACGAGCATGGTCGTGGTGTTGCCGACCCGGGCGGGGTCGATGTGCTGGTACAGGTCCGGATCGACTCTGATGGCGCTGGCGTGCAGCCCCGCCTTGTGGGCGAAGGCCCTGGTCCCCACGTAGGGCAGGCGGCCGGAGGGGGCGCGGTTGGCGATCTCGTCAACGGTGCGCGAGACGGCGGACAGCTCGCTCAGACGACGAGCGCGCTCGGCATCGTCCCCGGGCAGGACGGTCCAACCGCTCTTGAGTTCGAGGTCGGCGATGAGGGTCAAAAGATTGGCGTTGCCGGTGCGTTCGCCGAAGCCGTTGACGCAGCCCTGCACCTGGCGGGCGCCGGCCTCGGCCTGCCGCGCAGCGAGCCCGTGGGGGAGGACAAGGAGGAGGGGCTGCCCGCCGTGGGACTGCTGGCCGTCGCCGCGCGCGTGGGCACCACCCGTCTCATCGACAACACGCTCATCGACCTGCGCCCCTGAGCATCGGTCCGGCCCGCCCGAGTACCTGCGAGGGGCCGGGCGACGCAAGCCGCGCCGCCCCGCGCGAGGACGCACACGAGTCCCCGAGGACGCACCCTCGAGCGACAGACCCGGCGCCCTACGCTGCGTTCTCCGGAACCGTCGGGCCGGGGCTCGCCCCGCTCAGGTCCGACCGTTCCTGTCAGGTCGCTCACCCTGTGCCGCACCGTACAGTGCGCCGGGCCCTGCGCCGTCTACGCTGTGCGGCGATGAGTTCCCGCACCCGGACGATGATGACGTCCAAGATCCACCGCGCCACCGTGACCCAGGCCGACCTCGACTACGTCGGCTCGATCACGGTGGACGTCGACCTGCTCGAGGCCGCCGACCTGCTGCCCGGCGAGCGCGTCGACATCTGCAACTGCACCAACGGCAACCGCCTGTCCACCTATGTCATCCCCGGCGAGCGCGGCGCCGGAGAGATCTGCGTCAACGGCGCCGCCGCCCACCTGGTCAGCCCCGGAGACGTCGTCATCCTCATCGCCTACTCCCAGATGTCCGACGCCGAGGCCCGCACCTACCTGCCCCGGGTCATCTTCGTCGACGAGGCCAACCGGATCGTGGAGCGGGGCACCGACCCCGGCCAGATCCCGGCCGACTCCGACGTCGCCCGCCTCCAGGGCCTGCGCCCCTCCGGCATCCCCCTGGCCGACGCCCGCGCCTGAGCGCTCCGCGGGCCGGCCGCTCTACCGGGCCGCCCCGAACCGCCCCCGACACCACCGTGCTCCGCTAAAGTCGGGAAGCATGCTGGGGCAGTTCAAGGGCGAGGACATCTACGAGCTCTACACCACTCGAGAGCTGACGATCGAGGGTGTGCGCACGGTGCTGCCGGACCTCACCGTCGAGGGTAATGACGGGGATGGAACTCACCTCCGCCTCCGCGACGACGGCCTGCTGGTCCTCGAGCTGGAGGAGACCTCTCTGGACGTGCAGCTTGACTTCGTCGACTACGTCAAGGAGGTCTCCGGCTACCCCGATCTGCCCTACTGCTACCAGCTCACCTGGCCCAAGAGCTGGTTCCGAGGCGACTCGGCCAGCAAGAGGGCCCTGGCGTCGGCGCAGACCCTCGCCCGCTGGAACGACGGCGTCGTGGCCCTGTTCTTCGAGCGCGTGGTACGGCCGCAGGGAGCCTCGTCCGCACCCGACTTCAATCCCGACGTCTACGAGAAGGACTGGGAACGGCTCGACGAGGACCTCCAGGTGGTCAAGATGCGGGCCTATGTGCGCGAGTCCGTCTGCCCCGATCCGGTCAAGGCCTGGATGCGCGCCATCTGGCGGGTAGCCCCGCACTGGAGCCCCACCAAGTACACCGGTCAGGCGCGCATGCTGCCACTGAACGAGGCCACGATCGAGGCCGCCGATGAGCGCAGGTATGTCGACGACGTCGGGGTCTTCCTGACCGGACCCGCGCCGATCAATACGGCGACATTCTTTGCCCGCGAGGAGGACGCCCACGGCACGTACCTCGTTGAGTGGGAGGCTGGGCTGGCGCCCGTGAGCGTCGGCGACCTGGACCTCCTCCACGAGCTGCTGCTCGAGGCCTGCGACGAGCTCGGTGCCGACCTGGCCTGGGCGCAGGTCCTCGACGGATGGCAGTACTCCTACGACGGCGACGTCATGCCCGGCTACTTCAGAGCCGAGCAGCCCCAGTCCCTGGCCGCCGACGGCGTCATCCTGAGCGGGCTTCCCTCCATCCCGGTCCCGTGGTGCTACCTCGGGCCCGACTACACCAGGTTGCTCTCTGCCTTCCTCGTTCGCACACCGCCCCAGTGGGAGCAGCGCCCCACGGCCCGCGGTACCGCCCTGCGCCTGAGCCGGGTTCCGGTCAAGGGCGAGGCCCTGGGCCCCACCTGGTTCCCGGCCGAGTACTGCGTGTCCGTGAGCCGCGGCAGGAAGGGAGAGGAAACGGTGACTGGGGCCGCCGTCGTGCCCACCTGGACCTGACCGGAGGATCCGCCGCCAGCCGGTGTGACCAGGATCGGATGTGG
>CAJZFF010000137.1 GCA_915069725.1 uncultured Actinomyces sp. | reverse complement strand
GTATGTCCGGCGTTGTTGCCGCCATTGAACTTGACGACGTAGTCGACGTCCTGACCGAGCTGGTCGGTCGCCTTGCCCTTCCCCTCGTCTCCCCACTGTGTCCCGACGACGACGACGGCTGGCATGGGCATCTCTCCTATTGCGACGGCGGCATGACGGTGGCCACGCCGCCGCCCAGACTACCGGAGACCCGCGCCGAACAGGTCGCGGTTCCGGGGCGGTCGACGCCGAAGAGGCGGATGCCGAGGGCACTGCCGGCGCCGAAGCAGGCGCGATGAGTCCGCGTGCGCCCGGCGCGCGCCCGTCTCGATACGCGCGGCTGCGCACCCGGATCAGCGGTCGAACACCAGACCGGCGCGCCGTTCGAAGACCTCGCGCTCGCGCTGCTGCTCACCGCTCCGCAGGGGAATGTAGTGACCGGTCTCGCCGGTGGCGCCGACGGCCACGCCCCAGCTCCAGATCTCCTCGCACTGCGCAGCGGCCGTTTTCTCGCGACGGGCGAACCCACCGGATGCGCCGCCTGTCCCGAGCAGAGGAACGGGTATTCCTTCACGATCGACCATGACGACCCGATCTCCGGCCACGTACAGGTTCAAGCGGGAATCGGGCCACCCATACTTCTTTCCACCTGCACGAATCGCTCCACGATCCACGACGGTCTTCCGGAAGCACATACTCATTTTGACCAGAGGAAACACCACTGCAGCCGCCCCGAGAACCAGGCCGAGGAGTCCCACGGCAGTATTCACGTTGTTGCGAGCGGGCTGACTCAGCATCAGGCCCGCGACCGCGACGAAGACCGCCCCCGTGCAGATGAGGGTCGCCCCGCCGTCCAAAACGGACTCCAGGAGCCGGCCCCAGGCGGGAGCATCGTAGACCAGCGGTTCGTCGTCCACCGCGCTTCGTGCGGTCCGGACGTCCTGCGAACCCTGATCCGAGCACGCCTGCGCGAGCGCGGGATCGACCGCGACGAGGGCCGGATCGGAAACGATCCAGCCCTGGGCGACCGCGAATGCCCAGATCCTCTCCAGGGCGAAACGGGCTCTGGTCTCGCAGTTCTCGCCGAATATCCGGAGCGTTCCGCCGAAGACGCATCCCGGCATTCTCCTGACATCATCGAGGACGCCATTGACGAGAATCAATCGGCACCGTTGGATATAAAAAGAGTGAAAGCCATCCGAATCCCGTACATCAGCCCTGACTCCCGAGACGGCGAAGCCCGAGCGCGTCGCCGGCCATGGCCGTCTCTCCGTGCGGAGCAGACGACGCATGTCAATACCGCAAGCGCTCATAACCGTTCGGCACCGCAACACATTCATACTCCACAGCAGCACCGGGAGATTCACGAAGACGATGAAAAAGAAACCGACCCCCGGGGCGCCCCTCCCCAGAAGCTGGCCGATCAACCATGGGGCGGAGAGCACTTGCTGAGCAGCGGCGGGGATCGCGATGATCCCGGCGATGGCTCTCGCAACGATCGATCGGCGCAGGATGAGCCGGGGGCCTGCCGGGCTGCCCGTCTTCACACTCGCCCGACCTCTCAGGAAGGGCTCGAGCGTTAACGGGCCGACGCGGGCGGAGGGCCGTTCCGCGTCGGCCGCAGAAGGGTCGACGTCCTGTCCCATACTCCTCTTCCACGAGTGGTCGTGCACCGGTCGGCGGGTCGCCCGAGCGGAGGCGGACCAGGCCCTGCTCCCCATCCGGCCGCACCGGCATCCGACGGTCATGAGTCACTGCCAATTCCTGCCACTTCACTGTAATCCGCCATGCGGCTGACAGGGCGGCGCGAAGGCGGGCACTCCTCCCCATGCACCCAGTGGCCCCGGCGATGCCCGACGACATCGGCTCAGCCGTCGGGCTCAGCCGGAGGCGCGGCGCAAACGGTCGATAACACTGCGCTGGATGAGAGCCATGAGGTATCCCTGGAAGGCGAGCCCCAGCAACACCATGAACCACATCACGGCCGCCCTGGACTGCGGCACTGCGCAGGCCAGGATCGCAGGGGCGGACGTCACGACCAGACATGTCGCGGTCCGCCCGAGACAGCCGACCGCCAGTCTCACCGCGTTGGCCGCGTGCGCCGCCGTCGTATTCTCGAAACGCGCCGTCAGGGGCACGAGCCAGACGAGCACGCCGACCACGATGGCGCCGCCGGCCAGCAGGAGGCCCGAGAGCGCGCCGAGCCCAGCGGGATTCGCGCCGATCGCCCCGCTCTCGGCGCCCGCTGCGACCGTCCGGTTCTCCCATACGGCCAGCGCAAGCACCCCAACCGTCGGAAGCCACCAGGCCAACGACCGGATCAGTTCACCGCGGAAAATCCGCCACCACGTGCGAACGATGTAGCCGTCCTCGTCGCGCACCATGTCCATGGTGATACGAGCGCATGCGGACAAAGCGGCTCCGGCCGTCACCACCGGCAGGCAGCCCGCCAGGGTGAGGACGTTGAGGATGACGACATCCGCCGCTGCGGACCAGGCCCGGTAGGCCGGGCTGTCAGGGCCGGGGAACAGCGCCACAGGGGCTCCTTCGTGGGGACTCGGCAGTAACAGGTGGACATGATACGGGCGGTTCTCCAGGCCGGAAGCGGGGCCTTGAGAACCGCCCGTATCAGGACGCGGGTAGACGTATCAGCCCTTGACCGCCCCCGCGGCCACACCCTCGATGATGTGCTTCTGACCGAAGAGGTAGAAGGCGACGATCGGGACGATGGCGAAGACGAGCATGGCCATCTGGGCACCCATGTCCCGGTTGCCGTTGGAGCCGACGAGGGACTGGATGACGATCGGAACCGTCTTGTAGCGCTCGTCCTGGCCGATGACGAGGTTGGGCAGGAGGAAGTCGTTCCACACCCACATGGCGTTGAGGATCGCCACCGTGACCGCCGTCGGCTTGAGCAGCGGCATGACCACCTTGAAGTAGGTCTGCAGGGGCGAGCAGCCGTCCATGTAGGCGGCCTCCTCGATCTCCATGGGGATCGACTTGATGAAACCGGCGAACAGGAACACCGACAGCCCCCCACCGAAACCGAGGTAGAGGACGATCATGCCCCAGGGCGTGGCCAGGCCGAGCTGGTCGGCCACCTTGACGGTGGGGAACATGACCATCTGGAAGGGAGCGATCATGGAGAAGGCGAAGGCGTAGTAGATCATGGAGGTCCACCACGTCTTGATGCGGGTGATGTAGTAGGCGGTCATCGCCGTGAGGAACACGATGACGACGACGGAGCCCACAGTGATGAACAGCGACCAGCCCATGGCGCTGGCGAAGCCCGACAGGGCCAGGCCGGTGGCGTAGTTGTCCAGGCCGGCGAAGGTCTTCGCCGTCGGCAGGGCGAAGGGGCTGTCGGAGATGTAGAACTTGCCCTTGAAGGAGTTGATGACGATGAAGGCCAGCGGAATGACCCAAACGAAGGCCAGGACGGCCAGCAGCCCCACGAGTGTCTTCTGCCCCGTTGTCTGCGGAGCGGCCTTCTGACCGACAGGGGTGGCGGAAGCGGGGGACTGAGTCTTGACGGCGGTGCTCACGCGTCGACCTCCTTGGAACGAGTGGCGCTCAGCTGGATGAGAGCGATGGCGGCGACGATGAGGAAGAAGATGACGGCCTCGGCCTGGGCGACGCCCTCCTGACCGATCTTCTTGTACATCGTGTTGACGATGCTGAGCGCGGCCATCTGAGTCTGCTTAGCGGGCGCACCGTTGGTCAGGGCGAGGTTCTGGTCGTACATCTTGAAGGTGTTGGCCAGAGTGAGGAACAGGCAGATGGTGATCGAGGGCATGATCATCGGCAGCGTCACGTTGCGCAGTGTCTGCCACCTGCTGGCGCCGTCGATCTGCGAGGCCTCGATGAGCTCGGGCGGCACATTCTGCAGACCGGCGATGTAGATGACCATCATGTAGCCCATGAGCTGCCAGTTGACGAGCATGACCAGTCCGGCCAGGCCCAGTCGCCAGTCGTTGACGATCGTCTGGCCCCAGCGCTGCAGGAGAGCGTTAAGCATCACCTGCCAGGTGTAACCCAGGACGATGCCGCCGATGAGGTTGGGCATGAAGAAGACGGCACGGAAGAAGTTGGTGCCGCGCAGCTTGCGGGTCAGGAAGTAGGCCAGGGCGAAGGCCCCCAGGTTCACCGTGATGATCGAGATGATCGAGACGACAGCGGTGAAGAGGAGAGCCTGCGGGAAGTCGCTGCGCTCCCCCAGGGCCCTGGCGTAGTTGTCAGTACCCACGAACCGCGCATTGGTGAGGGTGCTGAACTTGGTGAAGGAGAGATAGAGCCCCATGAAGAAGGGGACGATGAACGCGATCATGAAGGCCAACAGGGTCGGCCCCGCAAATACTGGGAAGAACTTTTTCAGTGCCTTGGTCATATCTACCTCGAGGTGCGACCGGTACCCGCTGAAGCGGCCGGGTGGCAGGGGGTTCCCACCGAGGCGACGACGCACGAATCGATCGTTCGGGCGCGCCGCCCCGGACGGAGAGGGGATGGGGAGATGAGTCGCCGTCGCGCCGTCATCCGCGCACTCGGACGGGCCTGAACGGCCTTGGGCGACTCGACGGCGTCAGCCCTCCTTGGCCGACTTCTTCTCAGAGGCCCAGGTGGTCACGAAGAAGTCCTTGACCTTCGCCCAGTCCTCACTGCCGGAGGCGTACTGCGCCAGGTGCTGGCCGAGCTGGTCCTTGAAGTCCTGGCTCGGGAAGGTCGGGAAGACCCACTTGACGGGCGTGAGGTCCTTGTTGTTGATGGCCGCGGAGACCTCCTTGCCCAGCGGGTCGGAGGGGGCCAGCTCGGCGTATGCCTTGTAGGGCGCGATGATGCTGAGCTTCTCGGCGGCCATCTTGGAGCCCTCGGCGTCGGTGAACAGCCAGGTGAGGAAGTCCTTGGTGGCCTTCTGGTCGCCCTCGGCGGCCTGGGAGTTGATCGTCAGGTAGTTCTCGGTGCCGATGGCGATGTTGGACTTGTCCTCGCCGGAGACGCCGATGTAGATCGGCATGAAGTGGACGTCCTCGGCCTTGACCGTGTTACCGGAGACCTCGGAGATCTGCGACCAGCCCCAGTTGCCGTTCTGGACCATGGCGGCCTTGCCCAGGGCGAAGTCGGCCATGGAGTCGGTGACCGTCTTGGCGCTGGCCTCGGTGGGGGCGATCGTGGAGTTGTTGAGGTAGAGATCGAAGATCTGCTTGTAGTCGTCCGAGTAGGTCAGCTCCAGGTCCGGGGTGTCCGTGACCCCCTTGTCTCGGAACTCGTAGAAGACGGGGTAGTTGGCCAGATGAGTATGCCACCGCCAGTCCTCGCCGGACGCCAGGGAGGTGCAGGCGAAAGCCCCCTCGACACCGAGCTCGGCCTTCCTCTCCTGGATGTCCTCGGCAACCTCCTTGAGCGTGGCGAAGCTCTTGATCTCCTCAACGGAGGAGGCCTTGGCCCCCTCCATGGCGAAATACTTATCGAGAATCGCGGCGTTATAGATGATGCCGTACCCCTCGGTCGCCAGCGGCGTCCCGTAGACGACGCCCTCATCATCGGTCAGGGCCATCGACTTGTCGGTGAGAGCCTTGACGAAGTCCGTATCGGACAGATCGAGAGCGTAGTCCTTCCATGTGGCGAGCCCGACCGGGCCGTTAATATTGAAAATGGTCGGCGGGTTGGACTTGGCAACCTCGCTCTGAAGCGTCTGCTCGTAGTTCCCGGAGGCGGCGGTGACGACCTTGACCGCAACGCCGGTCATGTTCGTGTAGGTGGCGGCGATGGTCTTGAAGGCCTCTTCGGCCTCCGGTTTGAAATTGAGCAGGTAGACGCCTCCGGCGGGTCCCGAGTCGCCGGAGGAGCCGCCGGAGCAGGCGGTCAGCGTGGCGG
>CAJZFF010000136.1 GCA_915069725.1 uncultured Actinomyces sp. | reverse complement strand
GCGAGGCCCTCGCCGGCTTTTCTCCACGGTTCGACGTCGGCCATACCTCGGCGCAGCGGAGGCGACCGGAGAGAATGACGACGACGTTGCGGCCCGGCCGCCTCCCGTGCCAGGCTTCCGGGAGGCCGGGCCGGTGGACAACGGACGACTAAGACACCGTTCGATCTGCAAGCCGTCCACCGGCCCGGTCTCCGTGTTTGTTCCCTCAACCTGGAGACACCCATGCTGTCCACTCTGCTGAGGAGGACCGACCCTGCGCGGCGCCGAGTCGGCACCGCGATCATCGTCGGCATCATCGGAGGCTTCTTCTCCGCCATCGTCAAGTTCGGCTGGGAGGTCCCCTTCCCGCCCCGCACACCGGAGCGCAACGCCACCAACCCGCCCCAGCAGCTCTTGGAGCAGCTGGGGATGACCCCGGAGCAGTCCCACACCGCCGTCACCTTCAACGGCAACGAGGGGCTGCCGATCTACTCCTTCATCATCCACTTCAGCTTCGCGATCGTCTTCGCCGTCTTCTACTGCGTCATGGCGGAGTACTACAAGTCGATCACGCTGTGGCAGGGGGCCGCCTTCGGTCTGCTCGTGTGGGTGGGGGCGCACCTGGTGCTCATGCCGCTGACGGGCACGGTGCCCTCGCCCTTCCCGTGGGTCGCCGGTGGGCAGACCTGGGCGGAGCACTTCTCCGAGGCGCTGGGGCACGTCATCTGGTTGTGGTCGATTGAGCTCGTGCGTCGGGACGTGCGCAACCGCATCACCCACCAGCCCGACCCGTGGGTTCCGCTCGACGCCGAACCGGCCCGCTGAACCCTCAAGGTCTGGCTCGTCTCTCGTAGCGTGGGCTGCACCGCATCCAGCGGTGCAGCCCACGCTGTGTGGATGTCACTCGTCCGTTCGTCCGATCACGAGGAGGAGCCCCCATGGTCACGCTCATCACCGGAGCGTCGTCGGGAATCGGTGAGGAGTTCTCCCGCCGCTACGCAGCCAAGAAGCACGAGCTTGTTCTGGTGGCCCGCCGTCAGGACAAGCTTGACGCCTTAGCTGAAGAGCTCCGCGAAGAGCACGGCGTGGAGGTCACCACCATCTCCCTGGACCTGTCCGAGCCGGACGCCGCCCAACGGCTGTGGAACGAGACCGACCGCAGAGGTCTGCACGTTGACGTCCTGGTCAACAACGCCGGCTTCGGCACTGGGAAGGATGTCGCCGATGACGATCCCGAGCGCCTGGAGCAGGAGGTGCGCCTCAACTGTCTTGCGGTGGTGGGTCTGACGGCCAGGTACCTGCCGGCCATGCGCAAGCGCGGGAACGGCACGATCATCAACATCTCCTCCGCTGCCGCCTTCCAGCCGATGCCCCACATGGCCGTCTACGGGGCCACCAAGGCCTTCGTGCTCTCCTTCACCGAGGCGCTCTGGCGAGAGACGAGGAGGGACGGCATCCGTGTCCTGGCCGTGTGCCCCGGCTCCACAGATACCCCGTTCTTCCAGGTCGCAGACGAGGGCACGGTCGTCGGCAGGCTCCGTTCCACGCGCCAGGTCCTCGATACGACGATGCGAGCCCTGAGAGGGAGCGGGCCCAGCGTTGTCGACGGGCTGGGGAACGCCGTCGTCGCACGATTCCTCACCCGTGTCCTTCCTAAGCGGGCGCTCCTGGCAGCAGTGGACCGGGTGTTCCGTCACTAGGAGGGCTCCGGCTCCGACCGCAGGTACCCGGAGCCATGAGGTCCGGGCTACCAGGGAAGAAAGCCCGGGTAGGACTCGAAGGGGTAGAGGCGCCTGGGCAGGTACTGCTTCTGCTCCGCCCACTCGATGAGGGCGCGCCAGTCGCGGGCGATGCGCTCCTGAGCCTCCTGACGCCGGTCGTCAGGTCGAGACAGGCGCACGAATCCGGGGATGATCGTCGACGTTCTGTCCAACCGCCAGAACGTGCCCTGCTTGTCGAATGCCTTGACCAGCGCCATGCGATCCCTCGGCGGGAGACCCGCCAGCGGATCAGGGCGATCACCCTGTGCCGGCCCTGCCCCAACGAACCTGGCCCACTCCTCCATGGTCGTCAGATGCAACGCCAGATTGTGAGTATCGGGAGGTGTGAAGCCGTGGATGTCATAGGGCGCCTCCTGAAGGTCCACACGCGCCGTCTCGCGAAAGGCCACCCAGGGGATGTCCTTGCGCCACCACCAGCATCCGATGAACCGGAAGATGTGCACGCCCGAGGCGTTGAACACGGTGAAGCTCAGCAGCCGGATCCCCATGAGAGAGGCCACGAGCAAGGCCCCCAACACAAAGGCCCACATTCCTTTCCCCTCGGGCACCCCCACCAGCTCCAGAAGCACTCCGACGGTGATTCCCACGACAGCCGCCAGAGGCAGGCCCGCAACGAGATGCAGCAGGATGTATCCCGGGCTTCGCAGTGCCGTGAAGATGAGGAATCGCCGCTCGATCCAGCGGGACGGTACCAGCGCCCAGTCGATGTACTTCGTTGACACCCTGAGATCTCCCCGCATGAGATTGACGCTCTCCGGAACCCGGGCTCACAGGGTGATGATGACGGTGGCGGCGGCGAAGACGACGCCGTAGGCCAGCTCCAGCAGGCCGGCGTCACGAAGGGAGGCAATAAGAGCGCGCCCCCGGGCTCCGGAGCGCACCGGCGCGGTGGCCCGGCGCACCAGTGGGAGGAGCAGGAGCGGCGCCGCCAGCGCGATGACCAGGGTCAGCAGAGGGCTGATGTGCCCGCCGCCGTCGACGGGGCTGGCCGAACCGGTCTCGCGCGCCCACACCAGGGCGACCGGCCCAAGCAGCAGAGGCACGTGAAGCATGAGGGAGAAGGCGCGCCGGGTGCTCCCCTCCCCCAGGCGGACCGCCAGGGTCATCTTGCCGTGGGCGGGATCGGTGTCGATGTCGCGCAGGTTGTTGACCATGAGCAGGGAGCAGGCGAGCAGTCCGATTCCACAGGCCGAGGGCCACAGCCACCCCGGCACCGTGCCGGCCTGGACGTAGGTGGTGCCCACCGTGGCCACCAGGCCGAAGAAGACGAAGACGAAGACCTCCCCCAGGCCGGCGTAACCGTAGGGGTGGGAGCCGCCGGTGTAGAACCAGGCGGCCGCGATCGCCGCGGCCCCGACGGCGAGCAGCCACCACTGGCCGCTGAGGACCACGAGTGCCAGGCCCAGGAGGGCTCCGAGCCCGAAGCAGCCGAAGGCGGCGAGCTTGACGGTGCCGGGAGCGACCTGCCCGGAGGCGGTCAGGCGCGGAGGCCCGGTGCGATCGTCGTCGGTGCCGCGCACGCCGTCGGAGTAGTCATTGGCCAGGTTGCAGCCGATCTGCAGCGCCAGGGCCACGCCCGCGGCCAGCAGGCTCCGCAGCACTGATAGCTCCCCCATCGCGGCGGCCGCTCCGGCGCCCAGGATGACGGGGGCGACGGCGGCCGGCAGGGTGCGCAGTCGCACCACCTCCCCCCAGCTGGTGGCGCGGGGGCCGCTGTCCAGCGCGTGCTCGCCGTTCTCGCCACTCACGGCTTCCTCCGATCCTCTCGCAGTCCTCTAGGGTAGGCGACAGTGACCCTACCAGCGCCGTGGCCCTCGCCGGTGCGAGCGCATGAACCACACCTCGACCGGTGAGGCAACCGGCACCCTGATCGCCAGAAGGACCTCCGTGAGACAGCCCGATCCCCGCCCTCGCACTCCTTCACCCATGCCTGCGCCCGTGGCGGCTGAGCCCCCGGCACGCGAACGCGCCCTGGGAGCGCTGACCGGGCTGGCCCTCGGCGACGCACTGGGGATGCCCACTCAGTCGATGAGCCCGGCACGGATCCGCCGGTGCTACGGCACGATCACCGGGCTGCGCGACGCCGTCGCCGAGCAGCCCATTGCCCCCTCAGTGCCTGCCGGCACCGTCACGGATGACACCGAGCAGGCTCTCATCCTGGCCGGTCTCCTCGTTGACGGTGGGGGGCGCATCGACCCCCACCAGTTCGCCGATGCCCTCCTGCGCTGGGAGGACGATATGCGCGCCCGTGGGTCCCTGGACCTGCTGGGGCCCTCCACCAAACTCGCCCTGGAGCGGGTGCGCGCCGGGGCGGACCCGCACTGCACCGGCAGACAGGGCACCACCAACGGCGCCGCGATGCGGGTGGCCCCGGTGGGCATCGCCTTCTCCCTGAGCGCCGACGGCGACGCGCTGGCCCGGGCCGTTCGGGCCTCCTGCCTGGTCACCCACGACACCCGGCAGGGCTTCGAGGCCGCTGGGCTCCTCGCCGCGGCGGTCAGCGCGGCCATCGACGGCGTTGACGCGGCGGGGGCGTTGGAGGCGGCGCTGGACTTCGTGGCCGCCCACCCCGAGGAGGGCCACTGGTCGGAGAAGGCCTCCGTTGCCGCCCGCACCCGCCTGGCCCTGGAGACGAGTCGTGACCTGCACGGGGAGGCCCTGGCCGAGCATCTGCGCACCTACGTCGGAACGTCGGTGGAGTCGGCCGAGTCGGTCCCCTGCGCGCTGGTGATCGTGCGGGAGTTCGCGCAGCGGCCCCTGGACGGGCTGTGCTTCGCCGCTGAGCTCGGGGGAGATACTGACACCATTGCCGCGATGGCCGGTGCGGTCCTGGGGGCGAGTGCACCCCATCTTCTTCCCGTCGAGCTGGTCGATCGGGTGCTGGAGCGCTCCGACCTGGACCTCGGCCTGCTCTGCGAGGCACTGCTGGCGATCCGTCGCGGCGCCGGGAGGCCCCGGGAGACCGTTGCGGGGCAGAGGCAGCCATGACGGGACGGGTCATTCACACCGGTCAGGTCGTCATTGACCTGACCTTGCGCATCGAGGCGATTCCCGAGCCCGGCGGTGACGTGTTCGCCGACGAGTCCTCCATGGCCGTCGGCGGTGGTTTCAACGTACTGGCGGCCGCCCGCCGGATGGGGGTCGAGACCCTGTACGCCGGGCCGCTGGGCGAGGGGCCCTTCGCCGAGGCGGCCCGCGAGGCCTTGGAGACGATCGGGGTGGACCATGTCGGCCCGGTCGCACCCGGCGACCAGGGCTACTGCGTGGCCATGACCGATGCGAGGGCCGAACGCACCTTCATCTCCACCTGCGGGGCAGAGACTCGTGGCCCGGTGGATGCCTTCGACCATCTGGAGGTGAGCGGCGACGACGTCGTCTACCTCTCCGGCTACTCCCTGGCCGACGATGCCTCCAGGGTGGCGCTGGAGCGGTTGGCCGGGAGACTGACCGAAGCCCGAGCGGGGTGCACGGCACTGTTCGACGTCTCCCCCATGGTTGGTTCGGTCCCCATGAGCTCGCTGGAGCGCCTCAGTGCGCTGGGGCCCGTCTGGTCGCTCAATGAGCGTGAGGCCGGGCTGCTCGCCGACCGCCTGGAGCTGCGGGTGGAGGCCGGTGACCACGCCGGCGTCTGCGAGGCACTATCGGGTCGGCTCGGCACGGTGCTGGTGCGGGCCGGGGAGCAGGGCTCCTGGTTCTCCGACGGCGGCGCGGCGCGCCATACCCCAAGCATCCCGGTGACGCCGGTGGACACCAACGGGGCCGGTGACGCGCACTCCGGTGTCCTGGCCGCGGCCCTTGCCCGGGGCGTCGACCTGAGGACGGCGCTGCGCTGGGCGAATGTGGCCGGCGCCTTGACCACGACGCACTTCGGCCCGGCCACCTGCCCGAGTGAGGCGGAGATCAGGGCCCTGGCGTAAGGGGCTCCGAGGTCACGTCTGTCGTGGTCGTGGCGAGGAGCCGGGCGACGGCGCGCCGGTCGACCTTCCCGCTGGGGCGCAGCGGCAGGGCCTGCAGGATGACAACCCGTTTGGGGGCGTGGGCACCGTCCAGCCGGTCGCGGCTCGCCTCACGCAGAGCGGCGCCGTCGGGGCGGCTCCGGCC
>CAJZFF010000135.1 GCA_915069725.1 uncultured Actinomyces sp. | reverse complement strand
GAACTGAAATCTGTGCGCGAGAAGGGACTCGAACCCTCACGCCCGAAGGCACCAGGACCTAAACCTGGGGCGTCTACCAATTCCGCCACTCGCGCTGTGCGGTGCCCACTCTACCGACCTGAGTCCCGGATAGCAGAATGCGGCGACCGCTGCCGTGCTCGTATCAGTCCACGCCCAGTGCGGCGCGCAGCCGCTTGACGTGACCGGTGGCTCGCACGTTGTACTGGGCCAGCGCCACGGTCCCGTCCGGGGCCACCACCACGGTCGAGCGGATGACGCCGGTGTAGACCTTGCCGTAGTTCTTCTTCTCGCCCCACACTCCCCAGGCCTCCATGACGGCGTGGTCGGCGTCCGACAACAGGGGGAAGGGCAGGTCGTGACGGTCGGAGAACTTGGCCTGCGCGCTCTGCGGGTCGGGGGAGATGCCGACGACGGCATAACCGGCCGCCTCGAGTGCTTCCAAGGAGTCCCTGAAGTCGCACGCCTCCTTGGTGCATCCCGGAGTGCAGGCCTTGGGGTAGAAGTAGACGATGACGCCCTTATCCGTGCTGGCGCAAAGGTCGCCAAGGGTCACGGTACGGCCGTTCTGATCGGGCAGGGCGAACTCCGGGGCTCGGTCACCGGCGGCGAGCTGGGTCATGGGTCCTCCTCGGGCTCCTGGGCGGATGCGTTTATCCTCGCATCGCCTCCGGTGCCTGCGGCAGTGAATTCGAGGACTTACTTTCGTGATCTGGCAGACGTTCGGGACGTCAGTCGCACGGAATCCCCGACCCGGCTGCGGGTGGGACCTCCGGGTCAGGCGGCCTGGGCGAGCACTCGCCGCGAGGCCTGCTGCGCCGCCTCCAGGCGCTCCAGCGCCCGCTCGAGGCGGGAGGGGGAGGCGGTTGCCCCCAGAGAGGCGAGCTCGGCGCGGGCGGCGAAGAGCTCCCTGATGGCGGCCTCGTCGGCCAGAGTGTCGGTGGTTGCCGGCCCGGTGGCCGGAGTCGTCATGGTGGTCATGGTGTGAATGTTGCGTGTCATACGTATCTCCTCATCTTCCTTCAACGTCGTCGGCCCGAAAGGGCCTGGGGTAGCAGCGCGTGCTGGGGTAGATGCCTACCTGCTAACTGCTAAACCGGCGCGCTTGCGGAGCAAGACTCCTGGCACGGCGGCTGGTTGCGCCGCTGCAGACAGTGGTCACGAGGGCGTGGGAACCGATGAGACGGTGGCGTCCTGAGAGCTTCTCAGTGCGGAGGAGGTTGTCTTCAACCTCCGTGACGCGCCTGCTGATGTGCCTTCGGGATCATCCCGGGCGAAGCGCGTGCCCTTCGTGGTACACCGCCAGGGACTTGAACCCTGAACCCGCTGATTAAGAGTCAGCTGCTCTGCCAATTGAGCTAACGGTGCTTTCACCACAGCGATGTCATTTGACGTGGCTCGCTGGGCGACGGAGGAATACTTTACGGATGGAGGAGGGCTTCGTCCAGTCAGGAACCGTGAAACCAGGCGATTGTGCGGCAAGTCTCAAGAGGTGGGGCTGGGGGTCGCGTTGCCACTGCGTGCTGCCCGGTGTCCCCATTCAGTGCGACGAACGGCCCTCGCGGCCTTGCCTGCGACGGCGCACGTCGGCGGCACGGGCGCGGTCACGCTTCGACATCGCTCCGGTCGAGGAGGACCCCCTCGACGGCGCTGCCTTCGACGCGCCGGCGCCGGTCCGCCCGCTGCGGTGATGGCCGCTCCGCCCGACGGAGGTGTGCTTGGCGTCGTCGTCCTGCTCGATGCGGCCGGTGCGCGACCACTGGTGGTACTGCTTCAGCGTGGCCGCCTGCTCCTCGGTGAGACGGTGCCACAGGGGCAGGTCGAGCTTCTTGCGGTCGCGCACCCGGGTGCCGAGGGTCCAGCCCGCCAGCATGACCAGCGCGACCACCATGCCGCCCCACATGCTGCTGCGGCCCGCGCGGGCGCCGGTGAGTATCGAGACGGTTCCTCCCAGCAGGCCCGCGGCAAGAATGGTCACGACGACGATGGCGGCCATGGATGCCCAGTAGCGCTGCGCGGCGGTGATGCGCGGCCTGCGGGTTTGAGAAGTCACCTCGGCATTGTGGCACCCTCGCACGCGCGGGCTGGGCAGCGTGTGGGTGTCGAAAGGTTGCGGAACGGAGACCCGCTGGTCGCCCCAACCGGTAGGTAGTCATGTTCGCTGGTGCGGGCGCGGTTCAGCGTCACATGTCGGTGGCTCTCGCCGCGGTGCTGCGCGCGGTAGCGTGGGCCGCATGAGCGACCCGATCGTGACGCTGGCGACCTGCGCCGACTTCCCTGACCTTGATGACGATGACCGTGGCCTGCCCGATGCCCTACGTGCGCGCGGCATTGAGCCGCGGGTTGCCGTATGGGACGACCCCGACGTCGACTGGAGCCAGTCCGGCACGGTCGTGCTGCGCAGCGTGCGCGACTACGCCACCAAGGGCAACTACTCCCGGTTCCTTCAGTGGGCCAGGTCGGTGCCCAGGCTTGCCAACCACCCCGACGTCGTCACCTGGAACTCGGACAAGCACTATCTCACCCGGCTCAGCGAGTGGGGAGTCCCCATGATCCCGACGACCTGGCTGGAGCCGGAGGCCGGCTACTCCAAGCACCAGGTTCACACCCGTTTCCCGGCCCACGGCGACTTCGTCGTCAAGCCGGCCGTCTCCTCGGGCGGGCGCGGCACCGGGCGATACACCGCCACCGACGCCGCCTCCCGGTCCGCGGCGATCAATGACGCCATGCACCACCTGCGCCGCGGGCGCACCGTCATGGTCCAGCGCTACCTCGAGGAGGTCGACCGCAAGGGTGAGGTCTCCCTGGTCTACTTCAACGGCGTGCTGTCCCACGCGGTGGAGAAGGCCCCGATGCTCCACCCCTCCTTCAAGTCCACCGACGAGATCCACGAGGAGATCGTCACGGCGCGCGAACCCAGTGAGCAGGAGTGGCTCTGGGGCGAGCGGGTGCGCAAGGCCATCCACACGCTGATCAAGGAGGTCTCCGGCCGCGACATCCAGCTCCTGTTCAACCGTGTCGACGTCGTCGGAGACGGTCAGGGCGGTTTCTACCTCATGGAGGTCTCGCTGATCGACGCGGGCCTCTACCTCGGGGCGGCACCGGAGGCGCTGGACAACTTCGCCGACGCCATCGCCCAGCGCATCTTCTGGTGACGTGCGGGAACGGGGCTCTCGAGATGCCCGGGTATGGTAGATAGGTGCCATGCGCACGCTGCTCAACATCATCTGGGTCGTCTTCGGCGGGTTCTGGCTCTTCCTCAGCTACCTCTTCTTCGGGCTGATCGCCTGCCTGCTCATCGTCACGATTCCCGCAGGCGTCGCCTCCTTCCGTATCGCCGCCTACGTCCTGTGGCCCTTCGGACGTGAGGTGGTTCCGGCCCCCGGGGCCGGCGCCATGAGCGGAATCAGCAACATCATCTGGTTCCTCGTCGCCGGGCTCTGGCTGGCCATCGGTCACGTCACCACCGCCGCAGCGCAGGCCATCACCATCATCGGGATCCCGCTGGCCGTGGCCAACATCAAGCTCATCCCCGTCACCTGCTTCCCCTTCGGCAAGCAGATCATCGAGACCCGCTAAGGCCCCTCGGGCGCCGGACCGCCAGCGGGACTCACAGACTGACGCGGCGGTTGACTCCCCAGTAGCCCACGTAGCAGACCACGAGGAAGACGGCGGTGATCGCTAGGCCGGCGCGCTGCTCGGGATCGAAGACGATGAGCAGGCACGAGGCCATAGACAGCCCCAGCGCCGCGATCGAGACCCACGGATACCCGGGAGCCCGGTAGGCCAGGTCCCCAAGGCTGCGGCCCTCAGTGAGCCAGCGCCGTCGGAAGGACAGATGGCACGCGGCGATCACCACCCACACCAGGACGACGGCGAGACCGGAGACTGACACAAGGACCAGGTAGACCGTGGAGGCCGCATAGGTCGAGGTCAGCAGCGAGGCCAGCCCGCCGACCATCGACAGGCCCATCGCCAGGGCGGGCACACCGAAGCGATTAGTGCGCGCCAGGACCTTGGGCAGAGTGCCCTCGTTGGCCAGCGACCACAGCATGCGGGTCGAGGCGTAGAGCCCCGAGTTCGCCGCTGACAGGATCGCGGCCAGAATGACGATGTTCATGAGGGTCCCGGCGTAGGGCACGCCGATTCTGGACAGGACCGTCACGAAGGGGCTCTCTTCGACTCCGGCCTTCTCCCACGGGATCAGTGCTGCGATGACGATGATCGAGCCGATGAAGAAGATGGCCAGGCGGGCCAGGGTCGCCCGGATCGCGCGCGGAACAGTGGTGCCCGGGTCCTCGACCTCCCCGGCGGTGATGCCGATGAGCTCGGTGCCGGAGAAAGCGAAGTTGACGGCCAGGATCGTGGTGAACACTGCGCCGAAGCCGTTGGGGAAGAGGCCGTCCCGGTACAGGTTCGTCAGCCCCAGGAACGAGCGGTGCCCCTCGTAGGGCAACAGCCCGACGATCGCGGCCGTGCCCAGAGCGATGAACACGATGATGGCCACCACCTTGATCCCTGACAGCACGGTCTCCGCCTCGGCGAAGACCCGGACCGAGACCATGTTGAGCACGAGAACCAGGATGATGAAGGCGGCCGCCCACACCCATACCGGAACGCCTGGGAACCACCCGTACATGATGATCGCCGCGCCGGTGAACTCACTTCCCAGAGCGACCGTCCACGTGAGCCAGTACAGGATGGCAGTAACGAAACCCGTGGCGGGCCCCAGGTACTGGCGGGCGTAGACATGGAAGGCGCCGGTGAAGGGCATCGCAACGCTCAGCTCTCCCAGGCACAGCATGACCAGGTAGACGATGACTGCGCCGATGGAGTAGGCCAGTACGGTCCCCAAGGGGCCGGCCTGGTGGATCGTGTTGCCGGTCGAGAGGAACAGTCCCGTGCCGATGACCCCGCCGAAGCTAATCATCATGAGGTGACGTCGGTTCATGCGGCGTTCCAGCGCGGTGACACGCCCCTGGTTGTCGGGGCGTCCCGGATCCTCGGGACCATCGTGCCGGGGCTGAGTGGGGGCGGCGGGTGAGGTATCCGATGCGGCGGCGGGCTCGCGGTGATGTGCAACCGGGTCCATGCCTGAGACGCTACCGGTGCCGGCTCGAGCCATTCGATACCGTGTCGCAATGCGAACGCTCTCGGTATCCGCCACGTCCTTCGGGCGAGAGCCGGTCCGGTTGTCTGATCTACTGGCCCGAGGTCCGGTCGTCCTCGACGGGGCGATGGGGACCGAGCTCGACGCCCGCGGGGTCGACACCCGCAACGCGCTGTGGTCGGCGCGTGCGCTCGCCATGGCGCCTGACGTCGTGCGCGAGGTGCACTCCGACTACCTGGATGCGGGGGCTCGTGTCATCACCACCAACACCTACCAGGCCACGCTCCCGGCGCTGATCCGCTCCGGGGAGGATGCTGCCGGCGCGAGGCGGGTCATCGCAGCCGGCGCCCGCCTGGCCGAGGAGGCGGCCCACCAGTTCGGCAAGGAGCACCCCGAGGAGCCGGTGCTCGTCGCCGGAGGGCTCGGACCTTATGGGGCCTATCTGGCTGATGGCAGCGAGTACACCGGCGCCTACGGCATCGACATCTCCGAGGCCCCCGGTTTCCAGGAGGTTCACCTGCCTCGCATCGAGGTGCTGGTGGGGGAGGGGGTCGACCTGTTCGCCCTGGAGACGCTTCCGCGTCTGGATGAGGCGCAGGCGCTCGCCTCCATGGTCAAGGGCCTCGCCCCTCAGGCCCAGTGCTGGGTCTCCTTCCAGGTGCGCCCCGACGGCGCCACTCTTGCTGACGGCACGCCGCTGGGCGACGTCTCCTTCTTCGTGCGGGACCTGCGCGAGCGCACGGGCCGCGA
>CAJZFF010000134.1 GCA_915069725.1 uncultured Actinomyces sp. | reverse complement strand
TTCGCCGCGATCGCCTGGCCCGCGACCGGGGCCTGGGAGACGGCCGACTGGGGCGTGGCCTGAGCAGGACCGACGAAGGCGATGGAGGTGCCCAGGCAGACCGCGATGGCGACCAGCGCAAGGCGACCCCGTCGGGCGGACAGAGTGGTCGGGGAAATCATGAGCTCTCCTTGGAAGAGTTGGGAACGGGCTCGAACTCGGGAAGGGGAACACCGCGGCCGAACAGGGCGGCGGTGACGGCCAGGATGCGCTTGCAGGCGTGCCCGTCGCCGTAGGGGTTGGCGGCCTGGGCCATGGCCGTGTAGGCCGCCTCGTCGGTCAGCAGGGTGGAGACCCTCTCGACGATGCGTTCCTCGTCGGTCCCGACCAGCTCGGCGACCCCGAAGGCGACGGCCTCGGGACGCTCGGTGTTGTCCCGCATGACCAGGACGGGCTTGGACAGCGCGGGCGCCTCCTCCTGGACGCCGCCGGAGTCGGTGAGCACGACGTCGCAGCGGTCGATGAGTGCGCAGAAGGCGCCGTACTCCAGCGGGTCGCACCAGATGACGTTGGCGTGGCCCTCGATCTGGGGCAGGAGGTCCTCGCGAACCTTGGGGTTGCGGTGGACCGGCAGCACGAAGAGCACCTCGGGGTGCTTGTCGGCCAGGCGCGCGACGGCGCGGCCGATGGCCCGCATCGGCTCACCCCAGGACTCGCGGCGGTGGGCGGTGACGAGCACGACTCGCCGGGAGGCGTCCTTCAGTGCTGCGGCCAGCTCCTCGTCCGGTGGCGGAACCCGGCGGTCGACGGCGACCAGGAGGGCGTCGATGACCGTGTTGCCCGTGACGCTGACGGCCTGCGGGTCGGTGCTCTCGCGCAGCAGGTTGTCCCGGCTGGTGGTGGTGGGGCACAGGTGCAGGGCGGTCACCTGGCTGATGAGCCGCCGGTTGGCCTCCTCGGGGAAGGGTGAGGAGATGTCCCCGGTGCGCAGGCCGGCCTCGACGTGGAGGACTGGGACCTCGTGGTAGAAGGCGGCCAGCGCGGCGGCGAAGGCGGAGGTGGTGTCCCCCTGGACGACGACGGCGTCGGGTCGGTGGGCCTCGATGGCCTGCCCCACCCCCTGCAGGCAGCGGTTGGTGATCTGGGTGAGGGTCTGCCCCGGCGAGTGGATGTCGAGGTCGTCGTCGGGAACGATTCCGAAGAACTCGTGCACCTGGTCGAGCATCTCGCGGTGCTGTCCGGTGACGACGACGATCGGATTGAAACGCTCGTCGTCGCGCATGGCGGCCACCAGGGGGGCGAGCTTGATCGCCTCCGGGCGGGTGCCGTAGACGAGCATGACTCTCAGGGGGCCGCCCGTTGGCGTGGAGTCGGTGGTCATGGGGTTCTCCTGGTCGTGTGTCGGGAGTGGGACGAGCTGGGCCTCAGTGGTGGTCGAGTCCGGCGCCGTCATGGCGGGTAGGACCTACTTGTCCTCGGTGATCGGGGTGAAAGTGACGTCGGAGTCCTCGCAGTAGGCCGCCACCTTGCCGGAGCGGTAGGGGGACTGCTTGTCGGTGACGGTTCCGAGCTCCTGCCCGTCCACGGTGATGGTGAAGGTCGCCTCCGAGGGCTTGGTCGTATCAATGGTGACGGTGACGTCGTGGCTCTTCCCGGGTGGGTAGACGGGCGTGTTGCCCGATGACAGGAATCGCTGGTACCCCGGGTAGGCGGTGTCCTGCTTGGAGACTTCCCAGCCGTTGGGCTTGAGGGCCAGGGCGTAGAAGTGGTTGTTGTCGGTGTAGTTCCACAGGAGCCAGGCGACCTCCCAGGCATTGGGCTCGCCGTCCTCTCGCAGCTGCCTGACAGTGGTCATCGTGGTGTGGATGGTCTGGACGCCTCCCGCCTCGATCTCGACCGAGGTGGAAGTGGCCAGACCGGCGTGGGTCGTGTCATGGGAGTCGGCCGACGTCGGTTTGAGGCGCAGCAGGCCCTCGGAGCACGAGGCCTCGCCGTAACCGTCGAAAATGATCTCCCACTGGGAGCAGTCCGGTGCCTCGGTCTCTCGGGCGTGGCAGTACACGGTGACTCCTAGGACCAGCACCAGGACGCAGACCGCCAGGAGTGCGCGACGCAGGATCCTGCCACGACGGGTTCCGTCGAGAGCTCCTGCGTGCTGAGGCGCGTTGGCGGCTGTCATCTCATCTCCTCGTTGGTCAGATTGCTGGATGTACGGCGGGGTCGACGCACGATCATGGCGGTGGGGTTCAGCAGGGGGCGGGCCGGAACGGCCGGGACAGCACTGCCCGGACCCGCGGCCTGTGGAGCCGTCAGGGGCTCCGCCCTCGCAGGCGCGCTGGGTGGCCGCTGCTTGCTCGGTAGCGGTGAGCCCACGGATGACGATCCGTTGGGGCCGGCAGCCGGTCTGCTGGGGGCGGTCTGCTTTCCTTGAGCCGGCTCCGCCTCGCGAGCGGTCTTGGCCCACCCGGTGCGCCCGGTCAGCTCCCGGGCGACTGCTCGCCAGCCGTAGAGGCTGGGAAGGAGGCCGTAAAGGACGAACAGGTGTGCGTAGCCCACGGACTTGAACAGGCTCAGGCCCTCACTGCGCTCGATACGCCAGTAGATCCAGGCGTAGATGAGCGCTGGCCCGAAAGCAATGACATAGGCCCCCACGAGCCAGGCCCATGACTGCTCCCACCTCAGGACCGCGGCCACACCGGCGGTCACCATGGTGATGAGGAAGGACAGGGTCAGCAGGGACCCGGTCAGAAGCAGGTAGGGCGTGAGGATCTGCCAGAGCGTGTCGGCCCGCCCCAGACCGCGCTGCTCGCGGGCCACGGAGCGCAGCAGGTGCAGCGCCTGGAGGTTTCCCTGGAACCAGCGGGTGCGCTGACGCAGGAGGCGGCGCATGTTGGTCACGCCCTGCTGGTGAACCGAGGCAGCGGGCCAGAACTCGTTGGTCCAGCTGGTGGCGTTGAGTCGGATCCCCAGGTCGAAGTCCTCGGTCAGCGACCGGGTCCAGGGCCGGGGCCCCAGGGCGTCGAGTGCGCTGAGGCGGACGAACTGGGCGTTGCCCCCCATGCCGACGCTGCGGACCCGGCGCCGGCCTCGCTGGAAGACCTCAGTGAAGATGACGAACTCCATGTCCTGCATGCGGGCGAGCAGGGAGCCGAAGCGGTTGTTGATGCGCACCCCCATCTGAACAGCACCGACCTCCTGCGGGGCGAAGGCCTTGCGCACCTCCCCGATGGCGTGGGGGTCGAGCCTGCCGTCGGCGTCCATGACTCCCACGACGACTCGTGAGGAGGACACCCTGGTGCACCGGGAGCGCACGATCGACAGCGCGTCGTTGAGGGCCTCCCCCTTGCCCAGGCGGGCGTGGGGAGGACGACGGCGAACCACCTCGACACGCTCGTCACCGGCCTGGGCGGCCACCTGGGCGGTGTCGTCGTCGGAGCCGTCGTCGATGACCATGATGCGCAGACCGGGGTCCGGGATCGAGGTGAGCCGCCGGACGCTGGCGCCGATGACCGCCGCCTCGTTGAGGCAGGGCATGAGGATGACGACGAGCAGCGGCGCATCCGGATGCGAGGGACCGCCGTGCCGTGGCGCCCCGCGCGAGGCGATGAGCATGAAGAAGGTGTAGGCCAGGGCGACTGCGATCATCCCCAGGGCACCCCACCAACCGATGCGGTCGAGGACTCCCAGGAGGCTCGAGGAATCGAAGCTCATGGGCAGGAACGGGGTCTGGATCCTCATCACGCCCGCAGACTCATCAGGCCGCTGCGCTGCTGCGCGTGACGCCCGACGGTGCGCCTGGAGTGCGGGCTCAGGGAGCGGGCCGCGCCATAGAGGTTGGTCAGCAGGAAGAAGGCCAGGATGGCGACGAACACCAGGCCGGCGCAGTCAATGAGGAAACGAGCGACGAGAGCGGGAGGGGAACCTGCCGGGGCGACGTACCACACGACGAACAGTCCGGTTCCGGCGGCGAATGGGGAGTAGTGCATGAGGCCATCCATCTGGATCCAAGGGGTAGGGCCGGCGCCGACCGTCATCACCGCATGCGCGAGCAGGCCCGGTCGGCAACCAACGCCTCGGTGCGGCGCGCCCGGGGATGACGGGATGTGGGAACTCAGCCCGTCGGGCACGGCGCACCGTGCGTCACCACCAAATATAACAATAGAATAACGCTTTGCAACACTGTGTTATTCGACCATGCAATAAGCGCCCACTTGGAGGTGGCTCACAAGAGCAGGAAACGGCAGGATTCCGCCAGTTGAACGGCCAACAAATCCGAGCCTCGCTCCGGCGCCGTCCCCTGACGCAGCAGAGGACGGTCACCAGAAGGTCACAGGATGGTCTCAATCGGCCTGCTCAGCAGGCTTTTTCACTGCCTTCGAGCACGGGCCGCCTCCCCGTGCGCGGGCAGATCCTCACAGCTCGCCAGAACCCCCAGCGCCGGCGTCATGGACTCCAGGGCGCTCGCGCTGTACTCGATGAGCTGGACCGGTTTGAGGAAGGCCATCACGCTCAGCCCGGCCGCGAACCGGGCGGTCCCACCGGTGGGCAGGACGTGGTTGGAGCCGGCCAGGTAGTCCCCCAGGGGCACCGGGCTGTAGGGGCCGACGAAGATGGCTCCGGCGTTGCGGATCCGACGCGCGACCCCGGGGGCGTCGGAGGTGTGGATCTCCAGGTGCTCGGCCGCGTAGGCGTTGGCGACCTCGATGGCCTGGGCGAGGTCGCGTACCAGGACGGTTCCCGACTGCGGACCCCTCAATGCGGTCGATGCCCGCTCCCGGTGCCGGGTTGTGCTCAGTCTGCGCTCGAGCGCCGCATCGACGGCGTCTGCCAGCTGCGGGGAGTCGGTGATGAGGACGCTGCCGGCATTGGGATCGTGCTCCGCCTGGGAGAGCAGGTCGGCGGCCACGTACTCGGGGTCGGCCCCGGCGTCGGCCAGGACGGCGATCTCGGTGGGCCCCGCCTCGGCATCGATGCCGACCGTCCCCATGACGGCTCGCTTGGCGGCGGCCACGTAGACGTTGCCAGGACCGGTGATGACGTCCACGCCCCGGCACAGGACCTCTCCCCCGGCGTCCACGCGGTCGATGTCGTCCTGGGCGTCGGCGCCGTAGGCGAGCATCGCGATGGCCTGGGCGCCGCCGACGGCGTAGACCTCGGTGATCCCCAGCAGCGCGCACGCCGCCAGGATCGTGGGGTGGGGCAGACCCGCGAACTCGGCCTGAGGCGGGCTGGCCAGGGCGATCTGCTCGACGCCGGCGACCTGGGCGGCCACCGCGTTCATCACCACGCTGGAGGGGTAGACCGCCAGCCCTCCGGGAACGTAGAGCCCCACCCGCTCCACGGGGATCCAGCGCTGGGTGACGGTGCCTCCGGGGACCACCTCCGTGGTGCGCTCAGCGGGCACCTGGGCGGTGTGCCCGGCCCGGTTGTGGGCGATGGACAGCTCGAGGGCCTCGCGCACCGCGGGGTCCAGGTCGTTAAGCGCCTGGGTGATGGCAGCAGCGGGCACACGCAGGTGAACGGGTCGCACGCCGTCGAATCGCTCGGCGGCGTCACGCAGTGCGGCCGCTCCCCGACGGCGGACGTCCTCGATCAGTGGCGCCACGGCGGCCTGGGCGGCGGTGACGTCAAGGGTGGCCCGAGGCAGGGCCTGTGCCAGCTGGCGTGCGGAGAGTCGGGTACTGCGCAGATCGGTGCGGGTGAGCATGCCCGTAAGCCTACCGGCCATGCACAAGGCGGCCCGGGAGAGCACGTTGTCTCCCGGGCCGCCTCAGGCCCCTGCAGCTGAGTCAGAGGCTCATCAGGCCTCGCGCACGGCGCGCGCGGCACCGACCAGGCTGGTCAGGCTCGCCTCGGTCTCGGCGTAGCCGCGGGTCTTGAGACCGCAGTCGGGGTTGACCCAGACC
>CAJZFF010000133.1 GCA_915069725.1 uncultured Actinomyces sp. | reverse complement strand
CATGTGTTAAGCACGCCGCCAGCGTTCGTCCTGAGCCAGGATCAAACTCTCCAAACAAAACCAACAAAACCAGGCCCCAACCAACCACAAACAGCCAGCCAGAACCCACAGTCAGTACAACAGTCCAGAAAACCAGACCAGGCCCAACCCAACCCCCACAACAAAAGAAATGAGAGCCAGGCAAACCAAAACAAAACAAACCCCAAAAACCACACACAACCAAAATCACGCGCAGCCCCCAGGGCCATGGCATAAAAAACATGACACACTATCGAGTTCTCAAACAACACACCCAGCCGGAACTCGATCAAGCCGTCTGACTTGACTTCGCTCTGGCGAGCAACTCCGCTACTCTAGAACATTTTCTGGTTCGACGTCAACCTCAGAAACATTGTTCCCGGTCACACCGATCGCCGTTCTGTTGTAGTGAGCTTGCCGCCGGAAGCTTCCGAGCAAGGCCCGGGCCGTTCGGCAGCGGGCTGTACTTTAGGCAGGTCCACCCCACGGACGTCAAACCGATCTCCCATGATCCAGGACACATCAACTTTCCCTTGTCATTCCAACCGTTTCAACGAACGCATCGATATGCGTTGGCGACACCCCGCCGTTCGTCAGTATCCACCAAGCACTTCGATATGCCTACAATCGGCCAGTCAGTTTACCATTCAACTACTGGTGTCCGGCATCGGACCCCAGCGACCATCAAGGAGCACCTCCCGTGCCTGCTTCCACTCGCGGCGCCAAGCGCCCTCGTTCCGGATCCGAGATCGTGACCAGCCCGTCGGCTCGCATCGTGCTGGCCGTCCTGCGGATCGTCGTCGGCTTCATCTTCCTGTGGACCTTCCTGGACAAGACTTTCGGCCTCGGATTCTCTACCCCTCGTCAGATGGCCTGGATCAACGGAGGTCAGCCCGCCCAGGGCTTCATCAAGGGCGTGGCGGTCCACAGCCCCTTCGGGAGCGCCTTCGAGCTGCTGGCCAACCCGGTGAGCGACTGGCTGTTCATGGCCGGGATGCTCGGAGTCGGCGTCGCCCTGACTCTGGGCATCGGACTCAAGGTGAGCGCCTTCGCGGCCTCAGCACTCATGGTGCCGTTGTATCTGGCCCTGTGGCCCATCGGAACCGGAGGTACCGAGAACGCGGCGGCCAACCCCCTGGTCGATCTCCACTGGGTTCTGACCCTGTCCGCCATTCTCTTCGCCCTGACTCGGGCCGGCGACACCCTGGGGCTGGGCACCTGGTGGTCTCGCCTGGTCGGCGACTCCTGGCTGCGCTGATGTCTCCGACGTTGTCGTGACCGACGAGCGAGCTCAGGCCGCATCCTGAGTACCGTCAGGGGCGTGAAACACCCGAAGGTGTTTCACGCCCCTGGCCATGTCACATGGAACCTACGCGTCTCACTCCGCCTCGGCGAACTTGCGGACCGCCTTGGCCACAGCATCGGCGACCCGAGTGTCGAAGGCGCCGGGGATGATGTACACAGGGCTGATCTCATCGTCGGCGATCACCGACGCGATGCCGGTGGACGCGGCTCTCAGCAGCTCGGTCGAGATGTCGGTGATCCCAGTGTCCAGCAGGCCGCGGAAGAGCCCGGGGAAGGCCAGCACATTGTTGATCTGGTTGGGGAAGTCCGAGCGTCCGGTCGCCACCACGGCGGCGTAGTCGGCAGCACGGATCGGGTCGACCTCGGGGATCGGGTTGGCCATGGCGAAGACGATGGCGCCGTCGTTCATGACCTCCAGGTCCTCGGGCTCGAGCAGGTTGCCCGACGAGACGCCGATGAAGACGTCGGCCCCCTTGAGCCCCTCCTTGAGGGAGCCGGTCACCTGACGCGGGTTGGTGTTCTCCGCGAGCCACCTGCGGTGCTCGTTCATCCCCTCGGTGTCCACCGACGACAGGGCCCCGGTGCGTCCGTAACCGACGATGTCGGTGGCGCCGTGCGCCATGAGCAGCTTGGCGATGGCGTTGCCGGCCGCACCGACACCGGACAGGACGATGCGCACGTCCTCGATCTTCTTGCCCACGATCTTCAGGGCGTTGATGAGAGCGGCCAGGGTCACGATGGCAGTACCGTGCTGGTCGTCGTGGAAGACGGGGATGTCGAGCTCCTCGCGCAGGCGGGCCTCGATGTCGAAGCACTTGGGGGCGGCGATGTCCTCCAGGTTGATGCCGCCGTAGGCCGGGGCGATGGCCTTGACGATGGAGATGATCTCCTCTGGGTCCTTCGTGTCCAGGGCCACCGGCCAGGCATCCACGTTGCCGAACTGCTTGAACAGAACGGCCTTACCCTCCATGACGGGCATGGCAGCGGACGGGCCGATGTCCCCCATCCCCAAGACCGCGGTCCCGTCGGTGACGACGGCGACGGTGTTCTTCTTGATGGTGAGCATCCGGGCGCGCTCGGGGTGGTCGTAGATGGCCTTGCAGACGCGGGCCACTCCGGGGGTGTAGACGCGGGCCAGGTCACGACGGTTGTGAATCGGGTACTTGCTAGCGATCTCGATCTTGCCTCCGACGTGAGTCAGGAAGGTCGAGTCGCCGACGTTGCGGACGACGACGCCGTCAATCTCCTCCAACTTGGCAACCAGCTCGTTGCGGTGCTTGGAGTCCCGGGTGTCGGCCGTGAGATTGACAGTGAGCCTGTCACCGTCGGAATCGGCCACGTCAACGCCGGTGACGATGGCACCAGTCGCAGTGGCAGTGTCGACCAGGCGGGCCACCGCCTTCTGGGAGGCGGGCACCTCGAGGTACAGGGCGACGGTGTAACTGGGACTGGGCTGAACCATGGGCACTCCTCGTGGGATGGGCGGGACTTGACGTCAGTACTCCGAGCCTATCTCCCACCGACCGCCAGCCACTCGGATGACGGTCCTATTAGGACCGGATGCTGAGATTCCGAGTGGCTTTCGCAAGCAATCTCACCCTGCGCGCAACCTCTCCATCACCGACGCGAGCCACCGGAGATACTGAAGGAAACCGCCGACAACGGACAGTCCGGCCCGTCACCACTGGCTGGATGCAGCGGTGACGGGCCGGAGTACTCCGAGCCGGCCTCGACGCAAGAGGGCAGCTGTACGGAGGGAGGCTTCAGGAGACGAGTGGTGAGACCCGCCTCAGCCCTGCACGCGCTCCATGACGAGCTCACGCACGCGCTTGGCATCGGCCTGGCCGCGGGTCGCCTTCATGACGGCTCCGACGATGGCGCCGGCCGCCTGGACCTTACCGCCGCGGATCTTGTCCGCCACGTCCGGGTTGGCGGCCAGGGCCTCGTCCACAGCGACCAGCAGCGCGGAGTCGTCGGAGACGACCTCGAGCCCGCGAGCGGCGGCCACGGCCTCAGGATCACCTTCGCCGGCCAGGACCCCTTCGAGAACCTGGCGGGCGAGCTTGTCGGTCAGGCGACCGGAGTCCACCAGCCCTTGCAGCTCGGCGATCTGCTTAGGCGTGACGGCCATGTCCTCCAGGGCCGTCTCCTGCTCCTTGGCTGTGCGGGAGAGCTCACCCATCCACCACTTGCGGGCGGCCTGGCCGGTGATCCCCGCTGCCGCGGTGGCCTCGATGAGCTCGAGCGCCCCGGCGTTGACGACGTCGCGCATCTCGGTGTCGCTCAGGCCCCACTCGGCCTTGAGGCGACGACGCTTGGCCGCCGGCATCTCAGGCAGGCCCGCACGGATCTCCTCGACCCACTCACGGCCGGGCGCCACCGGCACGAGGTCCGGCTCTGGGAAGTAGCGGTAGTCGTCGGCGTCGGACTTGACGCGACCGGCACGAGTGGTGCCGTCGGCCTGGCCGTGACGGGTCTCCTGAAGCACCTCTCCCCCGGCGGCCAGGATGGCGGCCTGACGCTGGATCTCGTAGCGGACGACCTGCTCGATCCCACGGAAGGTGTTGACGTTCTTGGTCTCCGTGCGGGTTCCCAGCGGCGCGTCGGGCGACTCGCGCAGGGAGACGTTGACGTCCGCGCGCACGTTGCCGCGCTCCATGCGCGCCTCGGAGACGCCCAGGGCCCGGAAGATGTCGCGCAGGGTGCGCACGTAGGCGGCGGCGACCTGAGGCGCCCTGGCGCCGGTGCCCTCGATGGGTCGGGTGACGATCTCCACCAGCGGCACGCCGGCGCGGTTGTAGTCCACCAGGGAGTGGCTGGCGCCCTCGATACGGCCGTCGGCACCCCCGATGTGGGTGTTCTTGCCGGCGTCCTCCTCCATGTGGGCCCGCTCGATCGGGATGGTGAAGAAGGAGCCGTCCTCCATCTCGATCTCCAGGGCGCCGTCGTAGGCGATGGGCTCATCGGACTGGGAGGTCTGGAAGTCCTTGGCCAGGTCCGGGTAGAAGTAGTTCTTCCGGGCGAAGCGGCAGGACTGCGCGATCTCACATCCCAGCGCCAGGCCGATGCGGATGGCGTACTCCACGCCGCGGGCGTTGACCACCGGCAGCGCCCCGGGTAGTCCCACCGACGTGGGGGTCACCATCGTGTTGGGCTGAGCACCGAAGACGTTGGGGGCGGCATCGAACATCTTGGTGGCGGTCCCCAGCTCGACGTGCACCTCGAGTCCCAGGACCGGGTCATAGCGACGAACGGCCTCGTCGAAGTCCATCAGCGTGTCACTCATCGTGTCTCCTCCAGCTCGGGCGCACGCGACAGCAGCGGCGCCCCCCATGTCTCCTCCAGCGCGGCCTCCAGGACGGCACCCACGCGGTACAGGCGGTCATCGGCCCTCTGCGGCGCCAGGATCTGGAAGCCCACCGGAAGCCCGTCATCGCTCAGGCCCGAGGGCAGGCTCATGCCGGGGACCCCCGCGAGGTTGGCCGGGATCGTGGTCACGTCCAGCTTGTACATCGCCAGCGGGTCGTCCTTCTCCCCGAAGCGGTAGGCCGTCACCGGAGCGGTGGGCGAGACGAGGATGTCCGCCTTGTCCCAGGCGGCGGCGAAGTCGCGCTGCACGAGAGTGCGTACCTTCTGGGCCGAGCCGTAGTAGGCGTCGTAGTAGCCGGCCGACAGCACGTGGGTGCCCAGGATGATGCGGCGCTTGACCTCGTCGCCGAAGCCCGCCCCGCGGGTGGCCGCCATGACGGTCTCGGCGGTGACGGGTCCCGACGTCGGCTCGACCCGCAGGCCGTAGCGCATCCCGTCGTAGCGGGCCAGGTTGGAGGAGGCCTCGGCGGGCATGATGAGGTAGTACGCGTCCAGCGCGTACTCCAGGTGCGGCAGGGAGACGGTCTCCACCTGCGCGCCCGCCGCCTCGAGCAGCTCCAGGGCGGCGTGGAAGGAGGCCACGACGCCGTCGTGGTAGCCCTCTCCGCCGTCGAGCTCGGAGATGACGCCGACCCGCAGTCCGGTCAGGTCCCTCCCCTCCTGGGCGGCCCGGACCACCGCGGCCATGTCGCGCGGGGCGTCCGGCAGCGAGGTCGAGTCCAGCGGGTCGTGAGAGGCGATGACGTCGTGCAGCAGGGCGGTGTCCAGCACCGTGCGGGCCATGGGGCCGGGCGTGTCGAGGGAGGAGGCCATGGCGATGACGCCGAAGCGCGAGACCGTGCCGTAGGTCGGCTTGACGCCAACCGTGCCGGTGACGGCCGCGGGCTGGCGGATCGAGCCTCCGGTGTCGGTGCCCACGGCCACGGGGGCCTCGTAGGCGCCCACGGCCGCGGCCGAGCCACCCGAGGATCCTCCCGGGATGCGGCCCAGGTCCCAGGGGTTGGCGGTGCGGCCGAAGGCCGAGTGCTCGGTGGAGCCGCCCATGGCGAACTCGTCGAGATTGGTCTTGCCCAGGATCGGGGTGCGTGCGGCGCGCAGGTTGCGCACGAGGGTGGCGTCATAGGGCGGCACCCATCCCTCGAGGATCCGTGAGGCGGCGGTCGTGACCTGGCCACGGGTGACGATGAGGTCCTTGACGGCCACCGGCACACCGGTCAGCTCGCTGGTCG
>CAJZFF010000132.1 GCA_915069725.1 uncultured Actinomyces sp. | reverse complement strand
CGGAGCCGCGGGCCACGAGACTCGGATCGGAGGCGGGGACGGCAACCGGAGTCGAGGCCGGGCCGTCGACGGGGCTCGGGGTGGCAGTGTCGGTGGGGGCGGGGTGGTTCTCGAGCACGGGTCTCTCCGATGGTCCTTCTCGTTCCTGTTCGCGGCCCTGTCGAGCGTGGATGGGGCCGGTTCTTCCCGGCGCCGCCGGCGACTGCGCACTACCTGCTGAGAGCGGGTCGGTCGGCGGCACCGGTGCCGACCCTACGCCCGCACGTGCACCAGGAGGCGCATTGGGACACATCATGTTGTGGCTTGATTGTATCTGGACCACAACATGTTGCGATAGAGGCGAGGACTTTCGTCCTGATAGGTAGTACTTTCTCGCGCGATCCTGCGGATGCCGTCGAAGCCGGAACGCGAGCCGGCAGGACCGCCTTGAGAGCACATGTGAGGTCCAGATCACTCCTGCTCGGCGTGTTGGGGCGAGGTCGGGAGTGCGCCCCTCATCCCCGAACGCGATCACTCTCCACACGATCGACGCGCTCCGGCATCGTTGCCGCTGGCCACCTGTCATCCCCGGCGAAGTGGCATCACCAGAACTGTGGAAGACCCTCTTGAGGGAGGTTCGTGTCCAAATCGGATACAAAGGAGCCCAACCACTTTTCGTCGGGCCACACGAACCGCTGAATCACGCGGTTCTGTCAGACACACTCAGTGCTCGTTGCCGCCTTTGTATCCGATTTGGACACTCCCCACCGCTCCAAGGCCCTCTGTACGTCCGGAACGACCTGATGCGCATAGACATCCTTCCTCGTGAAGCGCAGCGGCAGGAAGCCACGGGCGATAAGCCGGCGGTCGCGCCAGCGATCGAGGCCGAACTGGTACTCGTCGCAGTGGTAGGTGTAGCCGTCGAGCTCCACGACCACCCACCCCTCGATCACCAGATCCACCTCGCCAACACCCTCGATCTCCACTCCGTCCTCGAAGCTCAGGCCCGCAGCTTCAAGGTCCATTCGCGCCAGCGTCTCCAACGGGGAACGGGCCCGGTCGCTGGCGCGATCGAGTCGAGCGAGCGCCCGAGCCGAGCCAGGGCCGCGCAGCAAGTCCCGAACCTGATCGGCAGTGACCCGCTCATCGCGAAGTGCCGCGTCGAGCGCGATGAGTGGAGAGTCGTCCTGGACGTGGCAGCGCAGGAAACGAGCCAGCGCCTCAGGGAGCGGCTGAACCGGGTAAGAGGTTGGCGATATACGAGTCCGATATCGGTCTGCATGGAGCACCTCTCGTCCGGCAGTCGAGAATCGCCTGCCGGGCGTAACCACAAGATGAACCTGCTCGGCCCCCTGGGCCACGGGAAGCCCGTAGTAGCGCATAGCGGCCTGGCAGGTGAGGAGCCCTCCATGAATGCGCGCCAGAACAACGGCGCGCTCAGCACCCGGGATACCGACAACCCCATGCTCATAGGCGATGAGCTCGCCATCCCTCACGAGCGAGGCGATGTGACGGCGCTGGGTGCGAGTCGGCTCCAGGTCCCGCATGCGCACCGCTCCGTAACAGCCGCGCACCACGGCGAGCAGCTCAGCATCCATGGTGTTCACGGGACTCATTGCCGCCCGCCTGCGGAGTGGGCGCAACCCGGCCTCCGGCATCCTGTGGACAACTGGCGCATCCGTCAGCCTGTGGCCTCCAGGACCCATCGAAGTGTCACCGATGTCCTGACACAGAACTGTCACCCATGTCCCGAGACACAACCCCCAGAGACTTCACGCCCCGGTAGCCAGGGCATGGTGTCCAAATCGGACACAAAGGAGTCCAACCGCTTTTCACCGAGCCACACGAACCGCGGAATCATGCGGTTCTGTCAGGCTCGCTCAGTACTCGTTGCCGCCTTTGTATCCGATTTGGACACTCCCCACCACTCCAGGGTCCTCAGCACGCCTGGAACCCCACGGGAGACCGTTCGCCGGCGTCACCGTTGCCCGCACTCACCTGGATCCGGACGGGACGCCCCACATCGCCCCGCCACCCCGTCCTTCTCGTGGATCAGCATTGTTCTGTCGGGCTGGCCCGACATCGACCGACCAGGTGGCTGGATCGTGTGGGCGATCACGCTCCGACAGCCTGGGCCCATGAGCGCCAACACTTCTCCCTTCCATCGTTCCCGACCCCCATCGCAGCAGGTCAGACCCGCATCTCCCACCCGATCACGCGGCCTCCTGCCCCGCTGGGCCTGCGCGGTCCTGGCGGCCTGCCTGGCCCTGGCAGTCTTCGCTGTCGGACCGCACGCGCTCAAGGCCGACACCTCCTCCATCACGGGCGACAAGGACCTGGCCAAGCAGGTCATCAGCCTTCTGCCCGATGACTACCAGGCCCGAGGCATCCACGTCTCCGTCATCACCGCCGAGGGCGCCCGCCACACCGGCATCGGGACCTCCGCCTCCGGCCAGCAGTACACGTCCACCACCCCCATGGAGATCGGCTCGATCACCAAGACCTTCACCGGCCAGCTCCTGGCCGACGCCATCGCGCGCGGCGAGGTCAAGGCGAGCGACCCGCTGTCCACCCACCTGCCCGAGCTCGCCGGCACCCCGGCGGGCGAGGCCACCCTGGAGGAGGTCGCCTCGCACCGCTCCGGCATCCCGGGCGTCCCCTCGCAGGACCTGACCTGGTTCGTGCTGCGAGGGGACATCCTGGGCCTCAACCCCTTCACCGACAGCACCGACCAGCTCATCGAGAAGACCCGCACCACCAAGATGGGCAAGCGCGGCGAGTTCGCCTACTCCAACCTGGGCATCTCGCTGCTGGGCGAGGCCCTCAGGCGCGCCGCCGGGGCCGAGTCCTGGGAGTCCTACGTCTCGGAGCGGCTCTTCACGCCCCTGGGCATGGAGCACACGACCCTCACCGCCGACCAGTCGGAGATTCCCGACGGCGCCATCCACGGGGTCCAGGCCAATGGGCGCCGCGGCCAGTCGCTCAGCGGACCGGGCTCCAACCCGGCCGGCGCCGGGGTGTGGAGCACCCCGGAGGACATGACCCGTTACGCCCAGGCGGTCCTGACCGACACCGTCCCCGGCGGGGCCGCTCCTCAGGAGGCGCGGTGGCCCGCGGAGGTTTTGGCCGGCTTCCAGCTGCCGGGCAAGAAGATCGGTGATACCTGGTACACCGACGTCGTCGATGGGCACACGATTATCAGCCACGGCGGCACCACGATGGAGTACATGACGCACCTGGCCATCGACAAGGAGTCGGGCAAGGCCGTCATGGTCTACACCGACCAGAACACGGACGGCACCGCCGCCGCGCTTGCCGCGACGCTCCTGACCGAAGGGCAGAAAATTCCGACGGCGCGCATTCCTATGCAGGCCGAGATGCTGCTTCAGGGAATGATCCTTGGCATCTTCACCATCCTGACGCTGGTGATGGGCCTGTACACGGCCGCCCGCGCGGCGAGCGTGCCCAGCCGCATGGCGGTGGTCTGCCGCGTGTCCGCGCTCCTCAGCTGCCTGGCGGCGGCCGCGGCCTCCGGGCCCTGGGCGTATGTGCCCACCTGGATCCTGGCGGCGGCATCGCTGCCCGGCCTGTACGGGATCGTCCGGGGCATCACGCTGTGGCCGGTTCTGCCCGCCCTGCCGCGTCGTCGGGTCTGGCTCGGCTGGACACAGGTGGCGCTGACTGTCGCCTTCGTCGCCGTCTGCCTGGTCGTCGCCTGGCCCAAGGCCTGAGCGAGCCGGCCCGATGCTTTCTCAACCGTTGCCCTCCCCCAGGTGGTGGAGCCGAGCCCCGCCCACTTCCACCTGGAGACCACCAGCTTCAACCTCTCGACCGATCAACACATCATTTTCGAGTTCCTAGGTTCCTTGCCATGACTACCCACCGTTTCTCCGCGCCCGATCTCGCCCGGCGCCTGCTGGCCCCGATCGCCGCCCTGCTGGGACTGGTGGCGGGCCTGAGCGTCCTCATCCTGCCCTCACCCGCACCAACCACCGCCGACCCGACCACCTTCTCCGCCGAGCGCGCCATGGCCTCCATCAACCGGCTCGCCGACGAGCCCCACAGCGTCCTGCGCCGCGAGGCGCACGACCGGGCGCGCGACGACGTCGTCGGCATGTTCACCGATCTCGGCTACACCGCCAACGTGCACTCCGACCCACTGTTCGACTTCAGCATCCCGGAGGACAAGGAGACCTTCGACATGCTGTCCACCGAGCAGCAGGCGGCGGTCAAGGACGCGACGGCCGACACGATCGTCGTCGACGTGCCGGGGAAGTCCGAGCGCACCATGGCGCTCATGGCCCACTACGACTCGGCCACAGTCGAGGGGACTGAAAACGATGAGCAGTCCTACTCCTCCGGGACCTCCCACGGGGCTGCCGACGACGGCTACGGCGTGGCCGCCATCGTCGAGACGCTCCGGGCCCTCAAGGCCGAGGGGCGCCAGCCGGAGAACTCACTGAAGATCGTCATCACCGACGGCGAGGAGATCGGCCTCGTCGGCGCCCGCAACGAGATGCGCCACCACCGCGCCGACTACGACAACGTCGACCTCTTCCTCAACCTCGAGGCGCGCGGCATGAGCGGCCCGGCATTCATGTTCGAGACCTCCCCGAACAACAGCGCCGTCGCCGGCTACTTCCTCAGCCACGTGAAGCAGCCCGTGACCGGCTCGCTGCTCCCCTCGCTGTATGCGCGCATGCCCAACACCACTGACATGGCGAAAGTCATCCCCGAGGGCTTCACGGTGCTCAACATCGCGGCGATCGGAGAGGCCGACCACTACCACCACGCCACCGACGCCCCACGCTACGTCAACCACTCGACCCTCCAGCACTACGGCGACCAAGTCCTCGACCTCACCCGGGCCTGGGCCTTCGACGGGCAGACCCCCACGCTGACGGCCAACGGCGACCTCCACTTCTTCCAGCTGTGGCGGGGGATGACAGTGAGCTACCCGGCGACGGTCGGGACGGGGCTGGGCTGCCTGGCCATCATCGCCGCGCTCGGCGTCGTCGTGGTACGGGCCAGGTCGCTGCGCTGGAAGCGAGTCCTGGGGACCGTCTGGGGCCTGACCTGGCGGGCCGCGTCCGTCTCCGCCGCCGCGGGACTGGTGCAGCTCGGCGCCATGGCGATGAAGTGGGCGCCGGAGAGCGGGCTTGGACCGAACCCGCTACTGCCGTGGATGTTCGCCGGCGGAGCCCTCATCGGGGCCGGGCTCACGGCGCACTTCGTAGTGCGGCGCTGGAAGGAGGGGCTCGGGCAGGAGACCCTCGCCGCAGTGCTGCTCCTGCTGGCAGCCGCCTGCGTCCCGCTCATGGTGCTATTGCCCGGCGCTGCCTACGTCCTGGTCCTCCCCACGCTCACCCTGGCGCTGACCGCCCTGGCGCCACAGCGGGTGCGGCCAGTGGTCGGAGCCCTGGCGGCCTTCATCATGGTGGTGATCTTCGCACCCACGGTTTTGCTCATCCACGAGCTGCTCAGCCTCAGCGCGGTGTGGGTGACCGTGTTCTTCGCGATCGTGCCGGTGGCGCCACTGGCGCTCGTGCTCCTTCAGGCCGGTTCCCGGCGCACCGCCAGGGGTGCCGGTACCGCATCCGGGGCCGCTCACAACAGCACCCCCGTTGTTGGCCAGGTGGCCGCGACGGTGTAGGGCGGCGTAGAAAGGCGCCGCTACGCGCACGGCTTCGGGGTCTCGGGAGCACTCACCAGGAGTGGTCCCGAGGCTCCGGCCTGTTGAGCGGGACAAATCAAGGGCCCGGCCGGGTGCGACGGGACTGATGCACGAGTCTCTTTTCGAGATTTTCCACAGGGTGTCCTCGGGGTCTGGTTTGGGGGCGTTGTTGCAGGTAATGTCAATGCACCGTCTGGACGGGCAGTGTTGCCCGGTCGGGCGGGGTATGGAGTTGTTTCGGTGGCGAGGAGGCTTCCGTGTTGAGTGCGTCCCTA
>CAJZFF010000131.1 GCA_915069725.1 uncultured Actinomyces sp. | reverse complement strand
AGACCAGGCCGATGGCTGAGAGCATGCCGTAGTCCGTCAGCCACTGCCCGGTCTCGTGCTTCCACAGCGCGTCGTCACGGTTGGGCAGGATGGCGAGCATCTCCAACGTGGAGGAGGCCATGGCATAACCCCATCGCGACGGCATGAACCAGGCGAGCTGCTCGAAGACCGCCCGTCCCGCGATCGGGATGATGCCGCCGGACAGGACCAGCTGGGCCATGATGGAGACCACCAGGACCGGCATGACCTGTTCGGAGGAGGAGACCATCGCGGAGACGGCCAGCCCCAGGAGCCCGGAGACGAAGGCGACGGCCCAGCAGCAGAAGGCCAGCTCCAGCCCCGGCCACCCCTCCAGGATGACGGCATCTGAGGGGCCCTTGTTGAGGGCCAGGGCGATGCCCAGCATCAGTGCGGTCTGAATGGTGGTGATGAGCGCCAGGATGGTCGCCTTGGAGAACAGGTAGGCGCCGGATCTCAGACCGACGGCCTTCTCACGCAGGAAGACGTCCCGCTCCCCAATGAGGTCACGGATGGTCGCTGACATCCCGGAGAAGGCTGCCCCGGTGATGAGAATGACCAACAGCTGCAGGGCCTGGCTGGAGTACTTGATGATCGGGGGAGTGGGGTTCTCCGGCGTCGGGGGAGTGGGCTCCGGGTAGTGGGGGACCGCGAAGCCGTCGCTGCCCTCAATCGCCTTGGTCAGCAGTCCCATGATGATGGGGAGCAGCAGCATGAAGGCGAGATAGGACGGGTCGGCCGCCACGATCCGCAGCTGGCGCCGCACGAGGGTCGAGACCTGCCTGAGCACGGACTGCTGCTTGGGCGGCTTCTCCTGCGTCGCCGGTCCCGCGGCCGCCGCGGGAGCCCCTCCGCGCCGCGTCGAGGGCACCGTGGCCTCCATGTACTGACGCAGCTCCGCGGTGTGGTTGCGGATGAGGGCGTAGACATCGGCGTAGCCGTCCACGGCGGGCGGGTCGGGCAGGGTTCCCTTCGGCGTGTTGAGCAGCAGGCGGCCCTGAGAGGCGATCTCGTTGAGCCTCTGGCGGAAGTAGGGGAGTACCTCGCGGGGGGAGCCGTAGTAGACGGGCTTGCCTCCCGCAGCCAGGATGAGGACCTTGTCCGCGCGGTCGATGTGGTTCTCGTTGTGGGTGACGACGACGACCGTGCGGCCGCTGTCACCGGGACGCGTCCCATGAGCCAGGGACGCCAGCAGGTCCATGACGTCACGGTCCAGCTGGGGGTCCAGGCCGGAGGTGGGCTCGTCGAGGAACAGGAGGCTGGGGCGTGTCAGCAGTTCGATGGCGGTGGAGACCCGCTTGCGCTGGCCTCCGGAGAGCTTCTTGACCCGCTTGTCCACGTGCGCGGTCAGGTCAAGATCCTCCAGGACCTCGGCGATGCGTTGGCGCCGCTCGGCCTTGGACACGTCCTTGGCGAAGCGCAGCTCAGCGGCGTACTCGAGGGTCTTGCGGACAGTGAGGGCCGAGTGGATGACGTCGCTCTGGGGGACCACACCGATCTTGTTGCGCATGACCGGGTAGTGCTCGTACACGTCCAGCCCGTTGAAGAGCACCTGGCCCTCCTGGGCCTTCTGCTCGCCGGTGAGGGCCTTGAGCAGCGTCGACTTCCCAGCTCCCGACGGGCCGACGACGGCCAGCAGCTCGTTGCCCGGCAGGGAGAAGGAGATGCCGTCGAGCAGCGTCATGCTGCCGTTGTTGACCCGGAAGGTCAGGTCCTTACCCACCAGCTCGCCGCCGGCTCCGCCGGCGACCTGGACCTCGCACAGACCGTCCGGGCTCAGGGCGATGAAGGTCGATCCCAGACCTATCAGCACGGGCTGGGTGACTTGGACCTGCGACACGCGCTGCCCGGCGACGTAGAGACCGTTGGTGGATCCCAGGTCGGTGACGACCATGCCGTTGGGGGAGACGTCGATACGGGCGTGGTGCTTGGAGATGAGCGGGTCATCCAGGACCAGGGTGTTGTCGGGCGCGCGCCCGATGGTGCCCGAGGAGGTGATGCGGAAGGACTTGAGCGTGTGGCGTGAGGTGGGGAAGGCTCCCGAACCCGCTGAGCTCGATGAGGGAGGCGCCTGGCGGCCCGGGGGTGCCACGTAGGTGGCCGCAGAGGATGCCGATGCCATGGCCTGGGGCATGGGCGCGGACTGCGCCGACAGGGCCGCGGCCGGGGGCGGACCCGCCGGGCGCTGGAGGGGGGCGGCTTGCGGTGCGGAGGCCGCGCTCGGCTGCGATGGGATGAAGGGGGCGCTTGGCGCGGATGGCGCGGGCCGGTCCATCTGCTGGGGCTGGTTGGGGGCACCGGTCTGAGGCAGGCTGCCGGAGACGACCGGAGTGAGCCCCAGCGCCGGTCCGGAGGCGTCGCCCAGCTGGATTCGAGTGCCCTGAGTCACGAGCGCCTCGTGCGTCACGGCCCCGTTGACGAGCATGCCGTTACGGCCCTGGCACCTCACCGCCCACCCGGTCGGGGTGGGGGTCACCTGGAGGTGGGTGCGGGAGACGAGGGGGTGGACGATCTGAACGTCGCTGTCCGGTGAGCGTCCCACGGTGAAAGGAGTGGTGAAGGTGTGGGGCTCCAGTGATGACTGGGCGGAGAGGGAGCGCACGATGAGTGCGGGAGTGGGCAAGGCGCAGTCCTTCCGGAGGGGTGGGATGGGGCTGCGGCCACGATACTGTTGTTTCGTCGTCGTCGCTAAGAGTGAGGACTCCCCGGCGTGAGGTTGGATACACGTGGATGACGCCGTCGGGGCAGGTGCGGGCCCTCCCCGGTGTTGATCGAATCGGTCACAGGGTTGTTGCAGTGCAATCACGGTCGTATTGCGGCGAGGGTGCTCAGCGGCGTGAGATGTCAACGTCGCGGCTGCGCAGAACCGTTCGCTCGTTCAGATCGATGCGTTCTCGTCATGGCGACGTGATCTTCTCGAGATCGCCTTCTGGTGCTGACGACCGCCTCGGGGCGTCCCCCTCGTCGGGGGCGGGGCCGCCGGGTTGATGGCGTAGGCTGGTGAGGCGCTTCGCGCACGCCTCCGTAGCTCAATGGATAGAGCATCGGCCTTCTAATCCGCAGGTTGCCGGTTCGAGTCCGGCCGGGGGCACTGGCGGTCGAGACCGAGAAGGTTGATATTCCGCGGACTATCGACCGTTCGGGTCGCCGACTCGCCGGGGCTGTGACGATGGTGTCGCCTCATCGCCCCGTTAACGCACCGCTGTGGAGGACGCGGTCGGCGGCTGCGTTCCCGGCCCGCCTGAGAGTGTCATCCGCCTTCTCGAGGGGGACTCGGCGCGCGCTCGCGGTGGTCACAGCGGAGTGACAGGAGATTCTCACTGAGCTTGCGACACATGTGGTGTGAACTGTCGAGATCAATCGTCGACTCTGCTGCGCTGTGCTCATAGTGTTGGCACATGCCCGCTCCTGTCCCCTCGCGCCACTCCAAGGACGACACCCCCGTCTCCGCCCTGAGTCGTGCTCAGCTCCTCGATGTCCTGTCCGATCTGGTCCGGGACCTCGAGCGCCTCGACCTGGCCCTGAGTGCCGACGGCATTGAGGCTGCGCGCACGTTGCGCGACGGTCTCATCGGACAGGTCCGTGACCAGGTCATTCCCCGCCTCCAGGATGCTGATGTTCCCTCCATCGTGGTGGTTGGGGGATCCACGGGGGCCGGGAAGTCCACACTCGTCAACTCCGTGCTCGGCCAGGAGGTCTCAGTTGCCGGAGTACTCCGGCCCACCACTCGGACCCCTGTCCTGGTGGCCAATCCTGAGGATATGGACTCGCTGTCCGAGCACCCTCTGACCCAGGTCTGCCGCCAGGAGGTCTCCGCTGCCATTCCGGCCGGCCTGGCCCTGATCGATGCCTCGGACCTGGACTCCGTGCACGAGGCCAACCGGGCTCTGGCCGGCAGGCTGCTGGAGGCCGCCGACCTGTGGCTCTTCGTCACCACCGCGGCGCGTTACGGCGACCAGACGCCGTGGACGACGCTGGAGGAGGCCGCGCGCCGCGAGACCCCCATCGGCGTGGTTCTCAACCGGGTACCGGCGAAGATCCTGCCCGAGGTGCGTCGGGATCTCATCACCCGTTTGCAGGGGCTGGGGCTGTCGGAGGCGCCCTTCTTCGTCGTCCCGGACGCCGGGCCGCACGAGGGGCTCCTGTCGGGTGACGGCGTTAGCGAGCTGCGTGACTGGCTGCAGCTCCTCGCCGGGCGTCACCGTGCAGCCGGTCTCGTGCGGCGTACCGGCAGAGGGGTGTGGAGCACTCTGCGCGCCGACCTGGAGCGCCTGGCCGACGACGTCGACGCCCAGGACGCGGTGGCCCGGGAGCTGGAGAGGACGTGCCAGGAGCTGAGGGAGACCGCCATTGAGGCGTTGAGCGCCGACGCCGAGCGCGTGCTGCGCGACATGGCCCAGCAGGGCAACCAGCTGGTGTTCGGCACCACCTTCGGCTACATGGAGCAAATGCTGAAAGTGGCCGCCGACTTTCCGCAAGTGAAGTTCGAGCACGCCACCGGCTACAAAACCGCCGCCAACCTGGGCACGTATGACACGCGCACCTACGAAGGCGCTTACATGGCCGGCCTGCTGGCCGGCGCCATGACGCAAACCGGCACGCTGGGCGTGGTGGCCTCCGTGCCCATCCCTGAAGTCATGCGCAACATCAACAGCTTCGCCCTGGGCGCGCGCAGCACCAACCCCAAGGCCAGCGTGAAAATCGTGTGGGTCAATGAGTGGTTCAACCCGCCCAAGGAAACCGAAGCGGCCACCGCCCTCATCAACAGCGGCGCGGACATCCTCATGCAAAACACCGACTCTTCTGCCGTGCTGCAAACCGCCGAAAAGCTGGGCAAGCGCGGCTTCGGCTGGGACAGCGACATGACGCACTACGGCCCCAAGGCGCACATCGCCTCCGCCGCCATCAACTGGACGCCGTTTTACGTCAAGACCATCCGCGAAGTGATGGACGGCACCTGGAAGCCCGAGCGCCACTGGTGGGGCGTGAAAGAAGGCGCGATTGACCTCGTTTCCCTGGCCGAAGACGTGCCCGAAAGCGCTCGCGCCCGGCTGGCGTTACCTCGCCTCCCCCGGGCTATGGCTCCTCATCGCTACCCTTTGGTATGGACAAGAAAGCAATGTCCCACGTCGCCATGCCTGGCAAGCATGGCAGAGAGTTGCCCCGGTTACCGGTCTCTATATCCTGCTTGGCATCATGATGGCGCTCTCTGGTATGGCAACCCACCTTGCGCAAACCTTAGCCGAGAGTAACCGCACCTATCTCGCACTTGGCCCAATCGTTGCAGCTGCAGGTGGCTTTATTACCGGCTCCACTTCAGGTGCCAACGCGATGCTCGCCACCACCCAAGCGGAAATCGCCCGCACATTGGACGTAAATGTTCTAGCTTTCCTCGCTATACACAACGTCGCCGCTGCCTGGCTCATGATGGCTTCGCCGAGCAAAGTCGAACTTGCTCGCCAGCTTGCCGCGTCGGATAGCAAGATGTCTGCCCTGCAACGCGATACCTTATTGGCAGGGACTGTGGTGACGGCTGTCCTCGCTTGCTGCGCCTTGAACCTATAAACGAGGCTACATTTATACATACACGATAGTCGCTACCCTGTATGTAAACGACAGGAACATCCAAACCAACACAATGACCGACGAACACTACCTCCGCCTCGCCCTCGAACAAGCAGCGCTCGCCGAAGCCCTCGGCGAAGTACCGATTGGCGCGATTCTCGTGGCAAACGGCGAAATCATTGCCAGCGCGCACAACCGTACCGTCTCCGACCACGACCCGACCGCACACGCCGAAATCCTCGCCCTGCGCGCGGGCGGCCTCGTGCTGGGCAACCACCGCATGCGCGGCGTGAGCCTCTATGTGACGCTCGAACCCTGCATCATGTGTACCGGCGCGCTCATCCAGGCACGCATTGACCGCCTCGTTTTCGGCGCTTACGACAACCGCATCGGCGCCTGCGGCAGCGCTTTCG